>JAUIFV010000118.1 GCA_030430155.1 Gammaproteobacteria bacterium | reverse complement strand
GTCGACATCACTTGCTCTCCTGCGTTCGCTCTCGAAGGTTGATTCGGGAAAGCAATGATCGTCGACGACCCTCCTCAGTGGGGCATAGCGTCTACGCCTGCATACGGTGACGCCCGATACGGTCGAGCAGCCCCGGCGGCGCGCGCTCTTGTCTAGCTGGGCCCTGGGCCCTTTGCCCTGGGCCCTCGCTCCTACCCCAACAACCTCGCCAACGCCGCCACGTGCACCTCATCCGGCCCGTCGGCGATGCGCTGGGCGCGGGCGTGGGCGTAGGCGGCGGCGAGGAAGCTGTCCTGGCTCAGACCCAGCGCGCCGTGCAGCTGGATGGCGCGGTCGATCACCGTGCAGGCCATCTGCGGCACCACCACCTTGATCATCGCCAGATGCTCGCGGGCCAGGCGGATACCGCGACGATCGAGGGTGGCGGCGGCGGCGTGGGTGAGCAGCCGGGCCTGCTCCAGCTCGCAGCGCGAGCGGGCGATGGCGTCCTGGGTGAGGCCGTGCTGGCCGATGGGGCGGCCGTGGATGACCCGGTCGGCGGCGCGCTTGAGCATCGCTTCGAAGGCGCGCTGGGCCAGCCCGATCAGCTGCATGCACTGGTGCACGCGGCCCGGACCCAAGCGCCCCTGCGAGACCTCGAAGGCCTTGCCAGCCGCGCCCAGCAGCGCATCTTCAGGCACCCAGACCTGGTCGAACTCCACCTCACCGTAGCCCGAAGGCGCGCCGTCGTAGCCGAACAGCTGCAGCGAGCGCTGCACGTTGACACCGTGCGTGTCGGTGGGCACCAGCACCATGCTGTAGCGCTGCTGCAGCGGCGCTTCGGGGTGGCTCAAGGCCATCACCAACATCAGCTTGCAGCGCGGATCGCAGGCGCCGCTGACCCACCATTTGCGGCCGTGCAGGATGAAACCCTCGTCGCGTTCGGACAGGGTGGTGAGCAAATTGGAAGGATCGCTGGAAGCCACTACCGGTTCGGCCATGGCGATCGCCGAACGGATCTCGCCGTTGAGCAGCGGCTGCAGCCAGCGCTCGCGCTGCTCGTCGTTGGCATGCAGGGTCAGCGCCTCAATGTTGCCACTGTCCGGGGCGCTGCAGTTGAAGATCTCCGGAGCGATCAGCGATCGCCCCATCAGCTCGGCCAGATGGGCGTAATCGAGGTGACAAAGCCCGGCGCCGTAGCGGGTATCAGGCAGGAACAGATTCCACAGTCCGCCGGCGCGCGCCTTGGTCTTGAGCTCTTCCAGCAGCGGCGGCACCTGCCAATGGCTGTCCGCCTTGCTCAGCTGCTCGGCAAACACGCCTTCGGCGGGGTAGACGTGCTCATCCATGAAGCTGTGCAGGCGCGCCTGCAGTTCACGACCGCGCGCAGTGACCTCGAACACAGCTGCACCTCTGCAAAGCTGGACTAGACCTTTGCAGCATAGCCAATTCATTCTGAAGCGCTGGCGAGCGGGCCCGCAGTGTGTACTTTTTTCCAATTGTGGGTGCAAACGCGCAGGCGTTGCGCCGTCCAACCCAACAGCGCCGCGGACATCCGACCGACCTCACGGTCTCCATCCAGATCAGGCGCGGGTCACTACGGCCTACGAGTTTCCGGCGCCACGCGGGTTTTTGGCGCTGAAGGTAGGCCGTTGTATCTGATCGCACCTGATCTAGCGCCCGCCGTAGATGACACGACCAGATTCAGCGGCGCTCCTGATCTTGACCGTGGCGAAAGCGCCGCAGAAGTCTGTCCGACGTCACCACCTCCATTCGGATCCGGTGCGGGTCTGTATGGCCTACACGCTACTCGCCAAACGCGTCGAGTCGGAGGATCGTCAGGATCCAAACGGCCACAGTCGCCGCCACCAGGAGCGCTTGGCGTCCACCGGCTCGGCGGTACCGCGCTCGGCGGCATTGAAGGCCAGAACCCGGCGCGCGTCAGCGGCCAGCTCATCCTGCCCCAGCTGCTCATAGCTGGCCGCCATCAGCTCCAGCGCCTCCACCGACTGCGGCGCCTGCTGGTAGGTCTCGACCACGTAGGCGGCGCGGTTGGCGGCGGCCACGTAAGCCTGACGGCGATAGTAATAGCGCGCCACGTTGAGTTCGAATTGCGCCATGTTGTTGCGCAGGAACAGCATCCGCTGGCGTGCGTCAGCGGCATAGGCGCTTTCGGGGTAACGCTTGACCAGCTCTGAGAAATCCAGGAAAGCCTGACGCAGCGACTGTTGATCACGGGTCGCCGCCTCGCCGGGCATGAAGCGATCGGTGAACCCGGCATTGCGGTCGAAATTGACCAGACCGCGCAGGAACAGCGCGTAATCGACCTTCGGATGCGTCGGGTAGGACTTCAGAAAGCGATTGATGGTGGCCAGTGCCTCCTCGTCATCGCCCTGCTTGTACTGGCAATAGGCCAACTCCAGCTGGGCCTGCTCGGAGTACTGACCAAAGGGGAAGCGCGCCACCAACCGACGGTAGTAACGCACTGCCGTGCTGTAGTTGCCATTGATCATCAGCGTATAGCCTTCGCGATACAGCTGATCCAAGGGCAAGGCCTCGGCAATCCGGTCCTCCTTGTCACTGCCGAACAGCGAGCAGGCATTCAAGGCGGCGAGCAGGAGGGCCAACAGGATTAGGCGCAATGGCTTCATCTTCATGTGCGACGAACAACAAGGGCCGGCAATAGTAGCTTATGGCGGCTGCTGGAGCATGAATGCCTGCAAGAGCGAGGGCTCAGGGCCCAGGGTTTAGGGCCCAGAAATGCCGATCCTGGGCCCTGGGCCCTCGCACCCTGGGCCCTGCTCCTCCTACATATTCTGATAATTCGGCCCCGCCCCGCCCTCCGGGGTCACCCAGTTGATGATCTGGTAGGGGTCCTTGATGTCGCAGGTCTTGCAGTGGACGCAGTTGGCGGCGTTGATCTGCAGGCGTTTGCCGTCGCTGTCTTCGACCATCTCGTAGACCCCGGCCGGGCAGAAGCGGGTGCAGGGATTGCCGTATTCCTCGGCGCACTGGCTGACGCAGATGTTGGTGTCGGCGACCTGCAGGTGCACCGGCTGATCCTCGTCGTGCTCGGTGGAAGCGTAGTAGACGCCCTGCAGCCGATCGCGCGGCGGCAGTTCGCGGTCCACGTAGTCGCGCTTGGGCTCGGCGCTGGCCAGCTTCTGCAGCTGCGAGTAGTCGGCCTTGGTGGCCTTGGTCCAGGGCAGCTTGCCCATGGTGACCGTTTCCAGGGCGGCGTTGGCCATCCCCATCCACAGCCCCTTCTTGAAGCCGGGCTTGATGTTGCGCACCTTCTTCAGCTCGGCCATCACCTCCGAATCGCGCAGCTTGGCGTCGAAACCGGCCGTTTCCAGCTGACCGTTGAGGTGGGCGGCGGCGAGCATGCCGGAGCGGATCGCCTGATGAGTGCCCTTGATCTTGGGCACGTTGAGCAGACCGGCAGTGCAGCCGATCAGCATCGCCCCAGGCATCTCGCACTTGGGCACCGACTGCCAGCCGCCAGTAGCGATGGCGCGGGCGCCGGCCGAAACGATGCTGCCGCCGTCCAGCAGCGGCTTGATCATCGGGTGGTGCTTCCACTGCTGGAAGGCCTCGTAGGGCTGATAGCGCGGGTCGCGGTAATCCAGTCCGGAGACATAGCCCAGGGCCACCCGGTTGTCGTCCAGGTGATAGAGGAAGCTGCCGGCGTAGGTGCCGTTGTCGGCCGGCCAGCCCACCGTGTGCACGGTCAGCCCCGGCTGCACCCGACCCTCGGGCAGCTGCCAAAGCTCTTTGATGCCAATCGACCAGCTCTGCGGATCGCTGTCGGCATCCAGCTCGTAGCGCTTGATCAGCTGCTTGGTGATGTGGCCGCGCGCTCCCTCGGCGAGCACGGTGACCTTGGCCAGGATGTCCACGCCCTCGGTGAAGGTGTCCTTGGGCTTGCCGTCCTTGTCGATGCCCATGTCGCCGATGCGCACGCCCTTGACCGCGCCGTCATCGCCAATGATCGCCTCGGCGGCGGCGAAACCGGGATAGATCTCCACCCCGGCCGCCTCCAGCTGCGGCGCCAGCCAGGCGCACAGCGCGCCCAGGGAGACGATGTAGTTGCCGTGATTGTTCATCGTCGGCGGGGTCGGCAGCTTCATCCGGCCGTGCTTGCTCAGCCAGTAGAACTCGTCCTTGTTCACCGGCACGCAGATCGGCGGCGGCGATTGGCGCCACTCCGGCAGCAGGGCATCCAGCGGACCCGGTTCGATCACCGCCCCGGACAGGATATGCGCGCCGATGGTCGAGCCCTTCTCGATCACGCACACCGACAGATCGGCGTTGAGCTGTTTGAGATGCAGCGCGCAGGACAGCCCGGCCGGCCCGGCACCCACCACCACCACGTCGTATTCCATCACCGCGCGTTCGCTCATCGCTGACTGATCCTTGTTGTTGCCATCGCTGCAAGTATAGGGCTTGCGCGTAGAGCATCTGTCCAAACGTCGGCAGACGCTACTTGCCGACCCTTGCGCGGTAGACGTAGAACGCATATCCCACCAGCAGAATCGGGAACAGCGGTACCGAGAACATGCTGATCAAGGCCACCACCACGTAGGCCTGGTCGTTGGCGGAGACGGCATCCTCAGGCGTTCCCGCCATCAGCGCGAAGACCACATGCTCCAGATTCAGCGCGGTCAGGCTGACCACGATGAGGGTCAGCGGCAACAGCGTCGCAACCAGTAGCTCATCCTTCTCCAGACCGGCAACCCGGCGTAGAAAGATCACCAGCAAGGCCACGCGCCAAGCCGCAACTATTGCAAGGAACCAGAAGTTGACCGTCTGGGCAGTGTCCATCGAGGTGAATCGCTCGACCGGAATGGCGTAAAGCAGCGCCGGCAGCGCGGTCAGGCAGACGAAGATGAGCACGTTGCGATAGGACCAGCGCTTGGGGCGCAATGGGAGCACGATCAGCCACAACAGCAGTGCCAGGGCCAACGCATAGACCACCGATCCCAAACCCAGATGCTGAAACCAGTGCGCTCTGGGGTTGTCCCAATAGCGGCCGATGCCGGCCAGCCAGGTGCAGACCAAACCGAAAGCCAGATAGGCCCGCCAAGCGCTGGCGATCGCCGGGCTGGGCAGCCTGAAGGTGAGCGGGCGCAATTGGTCGATGAGGATGGTCTTGAGCATCGCAGGCTTCGAACGCGGCTATCGGCCCAGATTAATCCAATCAACCGACGATCAGGGAGGCTCTTCGTAGGGTGGGCAAAGCGCAGTGTGCCCGCCATGTACCCGCCGAACCGGCCAAGGGGATGTCGAACCGCGGTGGTTCACAGCTACCGGCTCGGTCTTGGCACGGCGAGCGGAACAGACTAGGCGGGCACGCTGCGCTTTGCCCACCCTACTCATCCCCGCTTGCACGCGGACCGCTGTGTCGCCACCATCGTCGGCCCTGGCCGCCGCTGCGGCACTGAACGACGGACACTGCAATGCCTTTGGCCATTCCACTGCTGCTGCTGACCATCTTCTGCGCCTGGCATGCGGTGAAGACCGGGCGCACTTCGCCCTGGCTGTGGATTTTGATCATCGCCCCGGGACTGGGTGCGGCGATCTATCTGATCACCCAGGTGCTGCCGGATTATTTCGGCGGCTACGGTGGCCGCAAGCTGACCCGCAAGGTGGCCGATACCATCAATCCCACCCGCGAGCGCAAGCGCATCGAGACCGAGCTGATGCGCGCCGACACCCTGGAAAATCGCCGCCAGCTGGCCGAGGAGTGTTTGCGTCTGGGTGACTTCGAATACGCCGAGATGCTGTTTGCCGACGGCATGAAGGGGGTCTACGCCGACGACCCGGTGCTGCTCTACGGCCTGGCCCGCGCGCAGGTGGAATTGGAGAAGGGCGAGGCGGCGCTGGACACGCTGGACAAGCACGATGCCGCCGATGCCCAGCATCGCGTGGTGGAAAGCGCGCTGCTGCGGGCGCGGGCGCTGCAGCTGTGCAAGCGCTGGGAGGAGGCCCTGGCCGCCTTCGAGGCGGTGGCCGACCGCGTTTCCGGCGAGGAGGGCCGGGTCCGCCTGGCCAGGCTGCTGATCGCCCTGGAGCGACCGGATCAGGCCCGCGAGCGCCTGGAGCAGCTGCTCAAGCGCGCCGAGCTGCAGCCCAAGTACTACCGCCGCGAGCAATCCGAATGGCTCAGCGAGGCCAAGCAGCTGCTCAAGCAGCTGGAGGCTTGAGATGGCCAAGCTGTACTTCTACTACTCGGCCATGAATGCCGGCAAGACCACCACCCTGCTGCAGTCCGCGCACAACTACCACGAGCGCGGCATGCGCACTCTGGTTCTGACCCCGAAGCTGGACAACCGCTACGGCAGCGGCAAGGTGCGCTCGCGTATCGGCCTGGAGGCCAACGGCAGCATATTCGAGCGCAAAGACGATCTGCTGCAGATCGCCCAGGCCGATATCCAGGCCAACGGACCGCTGCACTGCGTACTGGTCGACGAAGCCCAGTTCCTGACCAAGGCCCAGGTCTGGCAGCTGTCGGAGGTGGTCGACAAACTGCGCGTGCCGGTGCTCGCCTACGGCCTGCGCACCGATTTCCAGGGCGAGCTGTTCGAAGGCAGTCAGTATTTGCTCGCCTGGGCGGACGAGCTGAGCGAGATCAAGACCATCTGCCACACCGGCAAGAAAGCCAACATGGTGGTCCGCGTCGACGAACACGGCCGCGCCATCACCGCCGGCGCCCAGGTGGAGATCGGCGGCAATGAACGCTATGTGTCGGTGAGCCGGGCCGAGTTCAAGCGGATCTTTGAGGGGGAGGGGGTGATACCGCTGAAGCAGCCGAGGTTGCTTTAACGGTATAGGGCCCAGGAAAGCAGAGCCGGCGAGCTGTGGGCTTTCTGGGCCCTGGGCCCTTTTCCGTGCGCACTAACTTCTCCGAGAGTCAGGGCCCAGGGCCCAGAAGGGCGCAACCCGCGAGCTGTTGCCTTCCTGGGCCCTGGGCCCTGGGCCCTCTCCCCTGGGCCCTAGCTCCTCAACCCAACCCCCCGCTCCAACAGCTGCCAGGCAATCACCCCCAGCACCACCGCGAACAGGGCGATCATCCCCAACGCCAGGCTCACCGAAACGTCGGAGACGCCGAGGATGCCGTAGCGGAAGGCGTTGACCATGTACAGGATGGGGTTGGCCATCGAGACTTTTTGCCAGAAGTCCGGCAGCAGGCTGACTGAATAGAACACCCCGCCCAGGTAAGTCAGCGGGGTGAGAATGAAGGTAGGCACGATGGTGACGTCGTCGAATTTGCGCGCGTAGATGGCGTTGATGAAGCCGGCGAGGGCGAACACGATGGCGGTCAGCACCAGCACCAGCAGGGTCAGCAGCGGGTGCTTGATCGGCAGGTCGGCAAAGAACAGCGCTACCGCGGTGACGATGGCGCCCACCGCCAGCCCGCGCAGCACGCCGCCGGTGACATAGCCAGCCAGCACCACCGCTGAGGAGGCCGGCGCCACCATCAGCTCTTCCACATAGCGTCCGAACTTGCTGCCGAAGAAGGACGACACCACGTTGGCGTAGGCGTTGGTGATCACGCTCATCATCACCAAGCCGGGGACGATGAACTCCATGTAGCGGTAGCCGCCCATCTCGCCGATGCGGCTGCCGATCAGGCTGCCGAAGATGACGAAATACAGGGTCATGGTGATCGCCGGCGGCACCAGGGTCTGACCCCAGATGCGCAGGATGCGCACCACTTCGCGGCGCACGATGGTGGTGAAGGCGGTCCAATTCGCGCTCATTGGGGCGCCTCCGGCGCCAGGGCACAGGGCACAGGGCCCAGGGCCCAGGAGGGCGCGCATCGCCGCAGCGTTCCGGCAGTGCAAAACTGGGCCCTATGCCCTGGGCCCTGGGCCCTTTCTCGCTCTACCCGCTTCATGCCGCCTCCTCCTTACTGGTCAGGCGCACGAACAGCTCCTCCAGCCGATTGGCCTTGTTGCGCATGGACACCACCTTGATGCCGTGATCGCCCAAGGCGGCGAACAGCTGGTTGAGTTCGGTGCCGCGCGGCAGTTCGACCTCGATGGTGGTGTCGTCGATCTGCTGCAGCGGATAACCGGGCAGCTGCGGCAGTTCGCTGGCGGCGGCGGCCAGGTCGAGGACGAAGGTCTCGCGGTCCAGCGTGGACAGCAGCGCCTTGGTGCTGGAGCGTTTGATGATGGTGCCGTGGTCGATGATCGCCACGTTGCGGCACAGGCTTTCGGCCTCTTCCAGATAGTGGGTGGTCAGGATCACCGTGGTGCCGTTGCGGTTGAGTTCGCGCAAGTAGGTCCACATCGAGCGGCGGATCTCGATATCCACGCCGGCGGTGGGTTCATCGAGGATCAGCAGCTTGGGTTCGTTGATCATCGCTCTGGCGATCATCAACCGGCGCTTCATGCCGCCGGACAGGGTTCGGGACATCACCGCGCGCTTGTCCCACAGGGTCAGCGCGTGCAGGTATTTCTCGGCGCGCTCTTGCGCGATCTTTCGCGGCACGCCATAGAAACCGGCCTGATTGACGACGATGTCGAAGGGCTTCTCGAACTGATTGAAGTTGAACTCCTGAGGAACCAGGCCGATCATCGATTTGACCGCGGCGCGCTGGCTGCGCAGGTCCTTGCCGAACACACTGACCTCGCCCTGGCCGAGATTGACCAGCGAGGAGATGATTCCGATCAGGGTGGACTTGCCGGCGCCGTTGGGGCCGAGCAGGGCGAAAAAGTCGCCTTCGCCCACGTCCAGCGAGACGTCCTTAAGCGCCTGCACGCCATTGTCGTAGGTCTTGGTCAGACCGCGCGCAGAAAGAGCGGGGGTAGTCACTAGAGAGCACCTGGTGGCGGAAGCATGGACAGCCAAAACCAAGACGGCCCGGCGTCAGGTCGCGTAGTATAGGCGCCCTTACCGTCATTCAAGTCCCGCCGTCCCACGCCCGCGTTATTCATCAGCGATCTCGCATCCAGCGTTCATGAATAATCCGAGCCAGGCGGCCGCCCGACCTATGCCTGAACACTTCCAACTTCGCCTGCGCGACAGCCACATGCTGGCGCCCAGCGTGCGCCATCTGCGCTTTGTCCGCAGCGACGGCAATCAGCTGCCTTACATCGCCGGGCAGTTCCTGCAGATCCACTTTCCAATCGACGGCGTGCCCAAAAAGCGCAGCTATTCGGTGGCCAATGCGCCGGGCGACGAGCACCTGGAGATGGCGGTGTCCTACGTCGAGGGCGGCGCCGCCACCGCGCTGCTGTCGGCGCTGGCCGAGGGCGAGGAAATCGAGGCCAGCGGGCCCTACGGTCGCTTCTGCCTGATGCCCAAAGACGAGAACCGACGCTATCTGCTGATCGGCACCGGCACCGGGGTGACGCCCTACAGGGCAATGCTGCCGGGCCTGGAGCAGGCCCACGCCGAACGCCAGATCGAAGTGGTGCTGCTGTTCGGCGCACGCAATGCCGAGGAGGTGCTGTACGCGGCCGAGTTCGAAGCCTTCGCCCGTAGCCATCCGTGGTTCCGATTTATTCCCTGCCTGTCCCGGGTGCCGCGCGACAGCGGCTGGGCCGAGGACAGACGCGGCTACGTGCAGGACGCGCTGGCCGAGCTGCAGCCGGACCCGGAAGCCGACATCGCCTATCTGTGCGGCAACCCGAACATGGTTGACGCCTGCTTTGAACAGCTCAAAGGGGCGGGGTTGGCGGTGCCGAAGATTCGGCGCGAGAAGTACATCTCCTCGCGATGAACGTGCTGGTCACCGGCGCGGCCGGCTTCATCGGTTCCTACGTGGCCCGAGCGCTGACCCAGCGCGGCGATCGTGTGATCGCCGTGGACAGCTACAACGACTACTACGACCCGCAGCTCAAGCGTGATCGAGTGGCGGCACTACTCAGTCCGCTCGGCGTCAGCGTGCAGCAGCTGGACGTGGCCGATCAGCATGCCGTGGACGCGCTGTTTGCCGAGCAGCGACCGCAGCGTGTGGTCCATCTGGCCGCGCAGGCCGGGGTGCGCTATTCGCTGCAGGCCCCGCGCGAGTATCTGCGCGCCAATGTCGACGGCTTTCTGAACATCATCGAAGCCTGTCGATCACATCCGGTGGAACACCTGGCCTTTGCCAGCACGTCGTCGATCTACGGCGCCACCACCGACATTCCCTACCGCGAAAGCCAGAAGGTCAGCCAGCCGGTGTCGCTGTATGCGGCGACCAAGGGCGCCAACGAGCTGATGGCGCACGCCTATGCGCATCTGTTTGGTATTCCGATGACCGCAATGCGCTTCTTCACCGTCTACGGCCCCTGGGGCCGGCCGGATATGGCGCCGCTGCTGTTCACCCGCGCGGCGCTGTCCGGAAACCCGATACAGGTCTTCAATCAAGGCCAGATGCGGCGCGACTTCACCCACGTCGAGGACATCGCCCGCGGCGTGCTCGGTGCGCTGGATCACCCGCCTGGCGGCGAACAGGGCGCGCCGCTGCGGATCCTCAATCTGGGTCGCGGCGAGCCGGTGGATCTGCTCCGCTTCATCGAGCTGATCGAGCAGGCCGCCGGGCGAGCCATCGAACGCCGCTACACCGAAATGCAGCCCGGCGACATGGTCGAGACCTTCGCCGACACCCGCCTGGCCCGTGAGCTGTTCGGCTACGCGCCGCAGATCGCCATCGACGACGGCGTGCCGCCGCTGGTGGCCTGGTGCATGGACTATTTCGGAGCCGCGCAATGAGCGCGCCGGTCACCGTTCCAGAGATCAGCGTCGTCGTCCCAGTGCACAACGAGCGCGACAACATCGTGCCGCTGATCGAGGAGATCCACGCCGCGCTGGACGGTCGCGAATTCGAAGTGATCTACGTCGACGATCGCTCCCGCGACGACTCCTGGCAGGTCCTAACCGAAGCCCTACAGCGCTTCCCGCGGCTGCGCGCGCTGCGCCATAAGCAGCAAAGCGGCCAGAGCACCGCGGTGCGCAACGGCGTCAAGCATGCACGCGGCGAATGGATCGCCACCCTCGATGGCGACGGCCAGAACGACCCCGCCGACATTCCCGCCCTGCTCGCCAAGCGCGATCAGGCCGACCCCGGCGTGCAGCTCTTCGCCGGTTGGCGAGTCGATCGCCACGACCATTTCATCCGTCGGCTCTCGTCCTCGGTGGCCAACGGCGTGCGCGGCTGGCTGCTCGGCGATCAGACCCCGGATTCGGGCTGCGGATTGAAGCTGTTCCCGCGCCAGCTGTTCCTGGATCTGCCCTACTTCGACCATATGCACCGCTTTCTGCCGGCACTGGTGCGGCGCAGCGGCTCTGGGGTGCTCAGCGTCCCGGTCTCGCACCGTCCGCGGACCCGCGGCAAGAGCAAATACGGGGTCTGGAATCGCCTCTGGGTGGGGATCGTGGATATCGCCGGTGTCGCCTGGCTGAAGCGTCGGGCCAAGGTGACTGAGGTCGTAGAGCAACATCTGGATTGAGGGCACAGCACCCAGCAAGGACCGAAGGGACCTCTCATCCCGTCCTTTGCGCCGTGAGCTCCTGCTGCACCCAGCGTGCGCGGCGCGCGCGGCCGGTCACCGCGGCGACTAGAAAGCGCGGTCGGATCGGCTTGGTCAGGTAGTCGTCGCCACCCAGATGCAGGGCATCGAAGCGCCGCTCGGCGTCGTCGTCGGCCGACAGCACGATCACCGGTGTCAGCATGGTCTGCGCGTTGGAGCGCAGCAGTTTGAGCAGTTCCAGGCCGTTGACCTCGGGCATGTACATGTCGAGCACGATGACCTCAGGCCGGAAGTCGGCCAGCAGAGAGAACACGCTCATCGGCTCGTTGCAGGTTCGCACCTGGATGCCGTTGTGACTCAACACCGCCTCGCAGAACTCGGTGATGGACGGATCGTCGTCGACGATCAGCACCCGGTAGGGCGTGCTGCGGATGTCGGCCAGATCGGCCAGTCGGCGGGCCAGCTGCGACAGCTGTGCAGGCAGCACGTAGCAACCCTCGGCCCCGCTGCGCATCGCCTCGAGCTGCCACTCCAAGCGGTCCTCGCCGCCCACGCCCAGCGTCGGCGGCCGGCTGCGACCGGATTCGCCGCCTCCCACCTTGTTCAGCAGCTGCTGCCACGCACCCAGCGCGCGTTGATCAACGGCGGCGGCGGCGATCTCGCCCTGACGCAGCTTGCGGACCTGATCGGCGACCTTGGCCATGGACGTAGAGGCCAGTCCCAGCGGCTGCAGGGCCGCTGCAATCTGCTCGGCCAGTTCGCTGTCGATGCCGACCAGACAAACCTCCGGTGTACTCGAGCGGGCGGCTTGCGCCTCGTTCAGCAAGTCGATGCTCGGTGCCCGCTGTTGCCAACGCTCGACCGACTCGGCCAACACCTCGGCCAGCACCTTCAGCTGTCTGGTTTGATCGGCGTTCGGGGTCTGCGCGCTGCTGACGAAGGTGCCCAGGTAGACGGCGTAGCTGAGCAGTGATTCAGCCAGATCGCGGCGCCCGGCGTCGACCACCAGCGCGCACAAACTGCGTGCCTGTGCCTCCAGACTCTCGGCCGCGTCGTGATCCCAGCGGCCGGACTGCATGGCTGCTGCGGCGCTGCGGATCTGTTGGGCGCGGCTGATCAGTTCGGTGCTGTGAGCGGATTCTCGGACCATGCTCCCGATGCTGGCCGAGCGCGATGTCCAGGTCCAGACCCCGCGTGTAGCGCAATGGTCGCAGGCGGTGAACAATTGCACGCCTGACCGTTGCTGGCTCGGGGAATCCGCGGGCCAGAGGCAGACAGGTACTCGAGCGTCGTTGGGAGTGATCCATCAGGAGCGATGACGGCGAGACGCTGGCGCTCCTATCGGTCCCCGCGAACTTGACGCTAGGCCTTGCGGCGATCGCAGCGAAGGCGTCGGAGGGCCGCCGTGATGCGGACCGCGGACCGAAGAGCGGCGCGAGCATCAGCACGTCAAGCCAATCGCAGGCAGCAGACAGCGCCAGAATCGAATCGTGGTGAGGGCGTCGGAGGGTCGTCGTGGTGCGGACCGCGGACCGGAGAGCGGCGCGGGCGTGCGTCAGTACGTCAAGCCAATCGCAGAGTGCTAGCCGCACCTGATGCGACTAGTGGTGAGGGCGTCGGAGGGTCGTCGTGGTGCGGACCGCGGACTGGAGAGAGGCGCAGACGTACTCCAGTACGTCAAGCCAATCGCAGGGAGCAGGCCGCGCCACGGCAGCCCTCCGGCGCCCTCAGGGGCAGGAAAGGGCTGCCGGCTGCGTCAACCGGGTCAGGCGCATACTCCCGCTGGCAAAGCCGCCAATGTCCGCGCTGAACTCCACCGTACCGCTGGTGCAGCTGTCGAAGCGGATCACAAAGCTGCCCCAGCTCTGGTTGACCACGTTGTCGGGGTCGAAGTTGGGAATCCAGCGGCCGCCGAAGGTCTGCACCACCTCGATCACCGCGCGGTCGCCGTCGATCTCGCCGGTGCCGCCGAACCAGGCCTGCTCGCCATCGGGAGTGAAGGTGAACCACCAGGCCAGCAGCCGCGGCCGGGTGCCGCCTTCGGCCGGCGGCAGCACCTCGATAAACAGCCCGTGCCCGGCCTGATCGGGATCGAACCAGGCGCCAGTGAATCCGGGACTGATCGGCAGACTGCCGCTCACCGGCGGCCCGTCGCTGAGCAGTTCCACCCCGCGCGGGGTGACCAGATAGATGTTGCCAGCCTGATCCTCGCCGAAGGCGCGGACGCCCACCGGCAGGGCTGCGGCGCTGGCCGAGGGCAGATGCAGGGTGGTCTGGTAGCCGCCCGCGCCGTCGCGGCGCACGCCCCACAGGTTGCCGCTGAAGAAATCGTTGAAGAAGAAGATCCCGCGCATCCGCGGGTAGCTGCTGCCGCGATAGACCCGGCCGCCGATCACTGCGCGTGCGC
Source organism: Gammaproteobacteria bacterium (assembly GCA_030430155.1). Taxonomy (GTDB): domain Bacteria; phylum Pseudomonadota; class Gammaproteobacteria; order Xanthomonadales; family SZUA-5; genus SZUA-5. The sequence continues at coordinate 1,561 of JAUIFV010000118.1, read as the reverse complement.
CGTCCTGCTGATAGGCAAAGACCGGATCGACCAGACCGCTGCGATCGCAGCCGGCAACCACGCAGATGTCGCCCTCGGTGATCACCCAGCCGAAGTTCTGCCCGCCGGCCGAGCCGCCAGGAATCACATTGACTTCCTCACGCTGGGCCTGGCCAACGTCGGCGATGTACAGATCGCCGTTGTCTCTATCAAAGGCAAAGCGCCAGGGATTGCGCAGCCCGTAGGCCCAGATCTCGTCGCGAGCGCCGTCCTGACCGACGAAGGGGTTGTCCGGCGGGATGCTGTAATCGGCGCCGGAAACGTCGATGCGCAGGATGCTACCGAGCAGGGTGGACAGGTCCTGCCCGTTACCCTGCGGATCGAAGGCGCTGCCGCCATCGCCGAGGGCGATGTACAGCATGCCGTCGGGCCCGAAGGCGATCTGCCCGCCGTTGTGATTGCTGAACGGCTGCTCGACGCGCAGCAGCAGCTGCGCGGACTCCGGATCGGCGCGATTGGGATCATCGGCGCTGACCGAGTAGCGCACGATGCGGGTTGCGCCGCTGGTATCGGTGTAGTCCAGATAGAAGCGCCCGCTGCTGGGATAGTCCGGCGCGAAGGCCAAGCCCAGCAGGCCCTGCTCACCGGCGCTGGCCACCTGCGCGCTGATGTCCAGGAAGGGCTGCTCAATCAGCTGCTGACCGTCCCAGATCCGCACCAGACCGCGCTTGTCGAGCAGAAAAAGCCGCCCGGAGTTATCGCCGGCATGGGTGATGTCCACCGGCGCAAAGCCCGGAATGATGGTGGTCAGACGCAGATCCAGCTCCTGGCCCGCGACCGCACTGGCCCAACACAGCAGTGCCGCCATCCACGTCGCCCGCATCGTGCTCTCCCGTCGCTTGGCCCGAGCTCTAGTCTGCCCCATCGAGGCATGCAGGCGCTGCGAAGGGCTCTGGATCGCAAGATCTGCGCATGCTCTCGCCAGCTATAGTCCACCGATGGACAACAACGCACCCTGCCCCTGCGGCAACGGAATAGCCTACGGCCAATGCTGCGGCCCTCTGCATGGTGGCGCGGCGGCCGGCAGCGCCGAGGCGCTGATGCGCTCGCGCTACAGCGCCTTCGTGCTTGCCGATAGAGACTACCTGCTGCACAGCTGGCACCCCGACACTCGCCCGACCGATCTGCAGCTGGACCCGTCTGGCAACACCCGCTGGCTGGGCCTCAGCGTCAAACGCCATCAGGACACCGGCAGCGACAGCGCCATCGTCGAATTCGTCGCCCGCTACCGGGTCGGCGGCGGCAGCGCGGTGCGGCTGCATGAGGTCAGTCGGTTTGTGCGTTGGGAGGGGCGGTGGGTTTATTTGGATGCTGAAGGTGACTCGTAGGGCCCAGGGGCGAGGGCCCAGGGCCCAGGAGATCAAGAGAGCGCCCTGATGCTGATCACTCATGCTCTTGATAGGGGTCGGGGAGGAGACCTCCCCGCCCTCCGAACCGTACGTGCGGTTCTCCCGCATACGGCTCTCCAGCCGGATGTTTCCTCATCGGGATTGGCACGCCAGGGACCAGGCGTCGGTCAGGG
>JAUIFV010000002.1 GCA_030430155.1 Gammaproteobacteria bacterium | reverse complement strand
CGCCGTGGTTCCAGATCCGGTGGCTGCGCCTCGACGAGTAGGAAATCAGGTCGCCCTCGTTGAGGATGTGGCTCACGCCGTCGACCTGGACGGTCAACTGACCGTCGAGAACCAGCCCGTATTCGTAGCCCTCGTGCTGCAGCGGATCCTCGTTGCTGCCGGTCTTGGGGGCGTATTCGTTGATTGCTATTGAAATTCCGCGATAGCGATCTTCCTTGAGCATCCGGCGGACGACGTGATGGGCCGTCTCGACGATGATCGCGTCGGCGGCCCTCGTGACGATCCTGTCCGACTGCTCGTCATTGGCGCTCAGGAAGTCCGACATCGTGGTTCCGAGCGCTTCGCCGACCACGACGAGGGAGCCGATCGACGGCGAGGCGAGGCCGCGCTCGACGAGGCTCAGCATGGAAGAACTCAGGCCGCACGCCTCGGCGAGCGCATGCAGGGTGATGCCCCGGCTCTTCCGAATTTCCCGAATCCGACGGCCAATAGCCTCCAGCGCTCTCGCCGGGCTGTCGCTCGTTTCCGCGGTTTGTCGTGCGGTCGCTTCCTTACCCACGTGGGATCTTCCTTCTTTGCCGCCAGCAGCCCGGACAGGCTACATCGATTCCATCAAACGTTTATTGACGGTGGTTCAAATTTCAATAGAATAAAAAAATGTCAGCATGATCAAAAAAAGGCGCCCAATGTCTTCCGATTCAGAGCCACAGGTGCAGGTCATTGATTCAGGTGTAAATCACAAAAAGCTCGCGCTCATCAAGGGCAAGGGGACGGCCTTCGCAGTGCTGTGGCCGGGAAACGGGGCGCGGTTCCGCACCATGCAAATCCTCCAGATGGAGGCCGGCGACGAGACCATCGACCTCCGTCATCCCCATGATTGCGTTTATTATGTTTCAAATGGCGCCGGTCAGGTGCGGGACCTTTCGTCCGGCGCGGCGCAGGACCTGATCGAGGGCTCGATCGTCCATATCGACGCACGGGACGGCTATCGGATCGAAGCGGGCGCGGACGGGATGCGCATGGTCGGCGGGCCTGTTCCGGCGGACCCCGAACTCTATGCCTCCCTCACCGCGGAGTTCGCGCAATGAGCATTCGAGTCTTTCACCGCGACGAGCCGACCCTCCGCCTGCCACTCATCTCCAAGGATGCGCGTTTCGTGGTGTGGCCCGGGACCGACGCCTGGAACGCCAACATGAACTATGTCGTGCTGGAACCGGGCGAGGCCAACGTTCCTCACATCCATGAAAAGTCCGAGGACTCGATCTTCATCCTCGAGGGCGAGGGGCTGGCCGTCGACTACACGAACGACGTGAGCCTGCCGTTCCACGCCGGTTGCGTCGTGCATGTCCCGGCCGGGATCAAGCACGCGATCGTCGCCGGCAGCATGTCGCCCGGCAGCCACAGGTTCTTGCCGGCGTGCCAGCCCCCGAACAGCGCCGCGGCGAACTCCAGGCTGTCGTCGAGATACAGCGCCACGCTGGGACCGGGAATCTGCGCAAGAGCCTGCGCCCAGCCGCTGATCCGCCGGGCGAACTCGGCTGCCGTGCACGCCTGATCGCCGCGAAAGGCGACCACCGCCGGCGGCTCGGCGGTCAATCGCGCAAACATTCGGGGCAGCGACTCAAGCATCGCCATGATTGGGCCTGATCAGCCACTCGCCGGCAAACAGCAGCCCCATCAGCAGATAGGCGATCAGGCCGTTGTAGAGGGCCCAGGTGGCCGCCGAGGCGTAGATGGCGGTGTAGGCCGCAATCGCCCCGTTGGCCACAAAGAAGCCGCACCAGATCTGGGTGACCCGGCGCGTGTAGGGGATTGCTGCCGCCGGCAGCTGCGGGTGCTGCAGTCGCGCCAGGCGCTCGATGACGCTGGGCGGAAAGCGCAGACTGATCGCAAAGACCACCAGCATCACCGCGTTGACCAGCACCGGGTAGAGCTTCAGCGGCAGCCCGTCATTGCGCAGCATGCTCGCCGCCACCAGCAGCGCCGCGCCACCGGCCGCGGCCAGCCAGACCCGATCGCGATTCAGCCACAGCCGCAGCATTGCCAGGGCCAGCAGCAGCAGCGCCAGCCAGCGCGGCTCGAAGTGCCCCAGTCCGAAGTAGATCGCCAGCGGGTAAAGGGCGGTCGCCAGCCACAGCAGCGCGGTGGCCAGTCGATGGGTGGTGGATGCAGCCGCGGAGCTCATGGACGCGCGTGGAAGCGGTGGCGCCGGTGCCGCTCAGGCGCTGGCCTGCAGCATCTCGTGCAGCGCATCAACGACGTCCTGGACGGTGCGCACGGTCTTGAAGGCTTCCGGCTTCAGATTTCCACCGATGATCGGCTTGAGCTGGACGATCAGATCCACCGCGTCGATGCTGTCGATGTCCAGATCATCACCCAGCTGCGCCTGCGGGGTGATCTGCTCGGCATCGATATCGAAGGTGTTCTGCAAGATATCGCTGATCCGGGCGTAGAGCTCGTCTTTGCTGTAGCTGGCACTCATTGCTTGCGGTTCTCGGCGATGAAGGCGCTCAATGCCCGAACGCTGGCAAAATGCTCGCGCACCTCCTCTGAATCGGCGTTGAAGACCACGCCATAGCGCTTCTGCAGCGCCACGCCCAGCTCCAGGGCGTCAATGGAATCCAGGCCCAGACCCTCATTGAACAGCGGGGCGGTGGCGTCAATGTCATCGGGCTGGATGTCTTCCAGCGCCATCGTCTCGATGATCAAGGCCTTGATCTCGGGTTCAAGCGCGAGCACGGGCTAGCTCCATCTCAAAATACTCTCTCAAATGCTCCGTCAGCCGACGCGCCGCCATCCCCGGCGAGGTGCCGTCGAGGGAGTCGCCATCAAGAAAGGGCGCCACGGCCAGATCGGGGCGTACATCTATGCGGATGTGAAAACGACGCGAAGGCACACGATACCATCTTCCACCCTTGCCCAGCGTCGGCGGATTGCAAGTGATGATGACCGGCGTCAGGTCCACCGGCGCACGCACAGCGACGTTGGCAGCGCCGCGCTGCAGAGCGCCGAAGCCGCCCGGCGGGCTGCGCGTGCCTTCGGGAAAGATCAGCAGGTTGCCGCCGCCGCGCAGCGAGCTGACGCAGTCGGCGATCAGCCCCGGACCGCTGGCGTTGACGATGTAGCCGGTGGCGCTGACCGGTCCGATCATCACCGGATTGCGCAGTAGCGCCGATTTCACCACGCAGTCGGCGTTGGGCGTCAGCCAACCCAGGAAGACCACGTCGATCAGGGTCGGGTGGTTGGCAAGCACCAGCAGGCCCTCGCGCTGCAGCCGATCCACGCCGTGCAGCTCATAGCTGAGCACCCCCAGCACTCGCATCAGCTGGATGAAGGCACCGAAGCTGTGCCGCACCAGGCTCCGCGCGATGCGGTTGCGCCGCTGCCGCTGCCAGACCAGCAGGTTGAGCAGCGGAAAGGCGATCAAGCCCAGCAGCACCCCGCCGATGCCGAAGGTGGTGAAGGACAGACCGGTGGCGAAGACGCGCCAGAGGTGGTTGAAGGGGCGTGCCGGCACGGCGCGTTCAGTGACGCCGCCAGCGCCAGCGCGTCTGGCCGCTGTGATTGACCAGCTCGGCGGCGTTGGAAAGCAGGAAGCGCAGCGCCAGCAGGCCTTGCGGCACGGGCGGGTCGCCAGCTGCGCCGTTGGCGTCGATTGCCTCGGCACTCAGTGAGAATCCGGCATCATCGGGCCCAGCTTGCACCAGCCTCACCGCCCAGGCATAGGCCGCCTGCGGCTGCGGGTCAAAACCGGCATAGTCCTCCGGCAGCGGCTCGTCGTAGACCACCACCAGCACCGCCGGCGCACCGTCGGCGAGCAGACCCTGCGCCTCAGTCACCGCGGCCTCTGCGGTCGCCGTGCCGGCCGCAATCGCCGCGTAGTTGCCGGTGAAGGCGCGCGCAATGGAGTACTGCGCGGCAATCGCGTTGTGCGTGGACAGGCCGAACTGGGTAGGCGAAACGCTGCCTTCGCTGGCCAGCTGCTCCAGCATGCGGTAGGTGCGGCCGACGTCGCCGTGACGGGAAGCAAACACCTGCGGCACTGCCGGCTCCGGCTGCGGCTGGCACTGCCAGGCCACATGCAGCGCCAGCCGCCCGGCCCGATCCAGCCTCCGCCGCTGCAGCGCCGGCATCTCGCCCAGCGCCGGCACCGCATCGCCCACCGGCAGCGGCGGCGAGGACTGCGCAGCCCAGCGTTGCCAGTCCGGGAGCGATTCCAGGCCAGGGGCGTAGGCGGCGATATGGCTGATGTGGAGCTTCATCGCTTGCCTGATCGGAAAGGAGCGGCGATTGTGACTGAATAGCCGGCATTTCTCATACCACTCCGTAGCGAGGGCGCCGCCCGCCGTAACGAAGAAATGGGCGGTGTGGTGCGGTCCGCGGACCAAAGGGCGGCGAAGGCGTAGTTTCACTACGTCGAGCCGACCGACGCAGGCCGCGCCACGCCGCGGAGGTCGGCGTCCGCAGTAGGAGGGGTATGAGAAATGCGGGCTCGGTGCCGGTATGTTCATTCCCTGGGCGCGCGCCTTCCTCGAATAGTGATTGTCATGTTCTGTTCCCGATCCAAGCTGCTCGTTCCAGTGCCGATCATGCTTTGCGGTTAGGGGCTTGCCGGGCGCGTGAACAACCCATGCCCGCGCGCAGTGCCGGTGAAATTGGGGTCGGGAACGTCGGTAGTGAGTCCATCATGCGAACGGAATAGCCATGTTTGAAAGCATCATGATCTGGAAGAGAGCTAGCAACGAGTCGTTGATTCGATTCACATGCCTGAGGAACATCAACACTGGGAAATGTGCAGTTCATAGCGCAGATTTCTTCACGGTCCCTGTCGATGCTGCCCAATTCGCCTACTTCGATAAGCAGTTTCTGGAACTTCTTTCTGAAGAGTCGCCTGAAGTCAGGTGTGAGTGGTTCGATTCTGGCTCCGCAGCGATCGAGCAGCATGAGCTGGATTTCGCGTGGAGCCAATGACAGCAGCGCTTGCCCAACGCTTGCCCTGCACGGACCAGCCAACAAACACGGTCAGGCCACACTGGACCGGAACCCCGTCGCGTGCCGCGACTAGAGGTTTTTGAGCGAGTCGCATCTCGCCCCGCGCCCCCGCGTTGCCTCTCATCCATCCAACTGCTATCGTCGTCTTACCTAAGTAAGACGACGCAGCCATGATCATCGTCACCGTCTCCGAGAAGGGCCAAGTCGTGATTCCAGCGAGCCTCCGTGCGCGGCTGGGGATCTCTGCGGGTACGCGCTTGGAGGTCACCGAGGAGAACGGCAACTTGCGCCTACTGGTTGAGCCACAGCGAAAGACCAGCAGCGCCGCCGCGTGCATCGGTATTGCCGGGTATGCAGGTCCCAAGGTCGACTTGGCGGAAATGGATCCGGCTCGCTTTGCGACAACGGAATGATCGCGCTGGACACCAATGTGCTGGTTCGGCTGGTCACCGGAGACGACGCGGCGCAGGCCAAGCGCGTCGCGGCTCGGTTGGATTCCGGCGATGCCTTTTTTGTGCCCCTGTCTGTGGCGTTGGAGCTGGAATGGGTCCTGCGAGGAGCCTACCGCATCGATTCGGAGCGCATTGCGGCGACGATTGAATCACTGATGTCGATACGCAACCTGCGTTTTGCCGACGAGCAGACGCTCAGCCGGGCGTTGGAACGCTATCGGGGCGGCCTGGATTTCGCCGACGCGCTGCATCTGGAGGCATCCAGCAGCTGTTCGGCGATGCTGAGCTTCGACAGCAGGTTTCGAAACCGGGTGCGTAGGGGGCAATTCCAGCCGCCGGTGGTCGCGCCTTAACCCGCATATTTCATGAGTGTTCGTGGCGAGGGCGTCGGAGAGCCGCTGTGGTGCGGTCCGCGGACTGGAGATCGATGAAGGCGTACTTGAACAGTACGTCGAGTCGATAGGAGGGAGCAGATCGCGCTACGGCGGCTCTCCGGCGGCCGCAGTAGAAGACTCATGAAATATGCGGGTTATTAGGCTGCCCTACTCAAACCCATCATCAAAAACCCCATCCGGCAGATCCGGCCCCACGGTGATGCCCACCTCGAACCCATTCGCGGTAGCGCTCAATACCTCAACGCGGATCTGCGCCGCGGCATCGGTGAACACTTCGCCGACCCGCCACATCGAGCCCTCGTTGTTGTTGGCGTTGGCCGGCGGGACGTCGCCGTCCACCACCCAGGCCGGTTCAGAGCGACCGGAGCTGATCTCGCTGATGATCACTGCCCGGCCGGGCAGATTGCCGTCGTAGCCGATCTGATCGCGCACCTCAATCACGTAGTAGCGACTGCTGCCGTCGATGTTCAGCCGGGCCATCCGATAGTTGTCAGTGTTGGCTAGCGCCAGGGCGTCGATGGTGATGGTGTAGCTGCCGTTGCTGCTCGGCTCGAAGCGCTGCGCGGCGCTGATCCAGGCCAGCCGATCCTTGTGATAGGCCAGGGTGTGCTTACCCAGCCGGCCATAGGTGGGGTCATTGATGGCGCTGGCGGTGGCGCTGCTCATCACGTCCCAATGCGAATCATAGGGATTGCCGTCGTTGTCGAAATTGTTTGAATGCGGCAGACCGAAACCGTGACCCATCTCGTGGGCAATGACGCCCTGATTGGCGTAGGCGAATGGCGGATTCCAGGTGGTGCGCCAGGACTTGCTGATCCCGTCCAGGGTGGCAAAACGGGTACCGCCCCAGGCGCAGCAGTCGAGCCGCTCATTGAGCATCAGATTGATTCCCACGAAGGGGTTGCCGCCATTGCTGAAGTCGACCACGGGGTCCACTGCCGCGGTGCAGTCGTCGAAGATGCGGTTTAGATTGGCGCTGGTGCCCGATCCCGGAGTGGGCACATAGAAGGTCTGCGGATTGGGCAGGGTTACCCAGGCAAAGGCGGTGCTGCCGACCACGTCAATCAGATCATAGGACTGCTCGCGCCAGTAGTGATCCAGCCCGCCGGGCTGGTTGGCATACATGCCCTGGAAGAAGGCCAGATCCTCCGGCTCGGCAGCGACGTCGCCGAACTTGCATAGCAGCGAAACCCAGGGCTGCGACCCGAGCACCGCGCCGCCGAGCATGGCGTCGCCCTGCTCGGTGGCAATCATCCGCAGGAAGCGAAGCTCTGGAGAGCCGTCGGCTGCTTCGGCGCCGATGGTCAGTTCCACCCGGCTTCCGGCCAACCGCGCCAGCGCATCGCGCTCCGGACCGTCGCTGGGAACGACAATGATCTGGCCGGCGTCGCTGCGCACCTGAATGCGGAAATGGGCGGGCTGCTGGGTTTCAGCTGGTGGATCACCCCAGACCACTTCCACCACACCTTGCACTCGGGTGTCGGCGAAAGTTGCCGCAGAAAGAATGCTGCCGAACATCAACAGGATGGCGGCAAGGGTGGATTTGACCAAGACCATTGCAGTAACTCGAAGGGTAACGCGGTCGAAGGATGCGTCAGGACCGCGCTGCAGTTCAATCGATGATGAGACCGTCATCATGAAAATCGTCTCATCGCGAGACGGCGCAGGGTCAGCGCAGGAACTCGGCAATGCGCCGATTGACCTCGTCACTGCGCTCGATGTTGACCCAGTGGGCAGCGCCATCGACGCCGATGATCTGCGCTTGCGGCACCATCTCGCCCATCCGAGCAGCGTTGCTGTAGGGAAAACTCACGTCCTGCTTGCCCCAGATCACCAATGTGGGAATGGCGGTCTCGCCCAGGGCCTTCCAGCCAGGGCGGTAGTCGCGCACCGGCGCATGGCGCAGGGTGGACAGGGCGCTGCGGGTGAAGCCGGGCTGGCGGGCGTGGCGCTCCCACTGCTCGAGCATGGGCGCGTATGCGGTGGGATCGAGGAAATAGGCTTCAACGGCGCTCTTGGTCAGCGCGACTCCAACATAGTGGAACAGCGCATCGCCAAGCAGCGGGATATCCAGCACTACCGTGCGATCGAAGCCTTCGGCTGGCCAGCCGGCCGGGCCCAAAAGCACCAGCCGGTCGACCCGCTGCGAGTTGCGCACCGCGAACTCGGTGGCGATCACGCAGCCGAAGGAGGAGCCGACCAGGGTCACCTGGGGCGCGTTGCGCTCGCCTAGCACGTCCTCAAGCTGTTTGACGAAGGTGCCCAGGGTGAGATCGAGATGCGGCCGATCGGAGTAGCCGCGCCCCCACAAATCGTAGGCCACCACCTGGAAGCCTTGAGCGACCAGTGCGTCGATGTTTGGCTGCCAAGTCTCGATGAAGCCATTGAAGCTATGGATCAGCACCACCACCGGTCGGCCCTCTTCGCCGTAGACGGCATAGCGGGTCTTGCCCAGGCCGGTCTGCAGCAGCGCCACCTGGGCCGCGTCGCGCTCGGCTTCGAAAGCCTCCAGGTCCTCAAAGTGGTAGTCCAGCGCGGTGACCAGCGCGAAGACGATCAGCGCGGCGCCCAGCCAGATCAGTATTCGCTTCATGCTGTCGCGCCGCTGAGTCGATTACGCCAGTCGCCCAGCTGCGCGAGCGTCGCGGTGGCGCCGCCGCAGACCACGATCAGCACGGTCTCGAAGTCTTCCAACAGCGGCGACGCTTGGTAGGCCAGGGTCAGACTGGCGCCGCAGGCCGGTTCCACCAGCACCCGGTGATCGTCGATGAAGCGCTCGCAGGCCTGCACCGCCTGCAGGTCGGTCACCAACGCGCTGCGCAGCGGGTGGGTGGTCGCGCAGTGCATGGCCTGATTGCAGATCTGCTTGGCGCCCAGCGAGGTGGCGATGCTGTCGATGGCGGCCATTTCGACCGGCTGGCCGGCCTCCAATGCCCGGTGCAGCGACGCCGCTCCGCTGGTTTCCACGGCGATCAGCGGGATTTCCAGCTGGTGCCGCCGCAGTCCCTCGACCATCCCGCTGAGCAGCCCGCCGCCGCCCACCGAGACGACGATAGCGTCCGGCCGCAGATCTGCATCCAGCACTTCATCGATCAGGCTGGCATGGCCGGTCCACAGCAGCGGGTCGTCGAATGGGTGGATGAAGGCCTCGTCGGCGCCGACCAGCGACTGCGCTAGCGCGTTGGCGTCCTGCCAGCTGGCGCCGTGCACCACCAGCTCGGCCTGCTCGGCGCGCAGCAGCTGGCGCGCTCTGGCCGTGGTGCTTTCAGGCACCACCACGGTCACCGGCACGCCCAGCTGGCGCCCGGCATAGGCGGCCGCCAAGCCGGCGTTGCCGCCAGAGGAGGAGACAAACCGCCGCGCGCCGCGGCGGTGGTGTTCCTCACAGGCATGACCCACGCCGCGGATCTTGAACGATCCCGGCGGCTGCAGGGCGTCCATTTTCAGCCAGATAGCGCGGCCGCAGATGGCGCTGAGCGGTGCTGATGCGATCAGCGGGGTGTTGATGTGGAGGGGCATTGTTTTCTTGAGGGCTGAGGGCTGAGGGCTGAGGATAAGGCAGGTTCCTGCGCTCGGGGCGTTCTGGTGTTGGCTTTCCATTCCCACTCTCGGACCTTGCGAACAGCCAAGCCGCCGAATCATTCCGCGCATCCGATACTCTCTCCTCAGCCCTCAGCCCTCAGCCCTCAGCCCTCAGCCCTCAGCCCTCAACAATGGACACATTCACCGACCTGCGCCACGAACTCCACCGGCACCCCGAACTCTCAGGCGCCGAATCCCAAACCGCCAACCGCATCGCCGTATTCTTGCGCCGGCTGGATCCGGACCAGCTGATCGAAGGGTTGGGCGGTCGGGGGCTGGCCTGCGTGTTTGCCGGGACCAGTCCGGGGCCGACGGTGCTGCTGCGCTGCGAGCTGGACGCGCTGCCGATTGCCGAGCTGGGCGAGCATGCGCATCGCTCGACGACGGCCGGCGTCGGCCATCAGTGTGGCCATGACGGTCATATGGCGATCCTGGCCGCGGTGGCGCAGCAGCTGAGCGCAAAGCGACCGGCGCGTGGTCGCGTGGTCTTGCTCTACCAGCCGGCCGAGGAAACCGGTGAGGGTGCCGCGGCGGTGATTGCCGATCCGCGCTTCACCGAACTGCGCCCGGATTACTGCTTTGCCCTGCACAACGTGCCGGGTTACCCGCTGGGCGAGGTGCTGCTGCGCGAGGGGCCGTTCAGCTGCGCGTCCCGGGGCATGTCGATCACCCTGACCGGCAACACCGCCCACGCCGCGCAGCCGGAAACCGGTACCAGTCCAGCGCAGGCCATGTGCCGGATCATTGCCTCACTGGGCGAACTGCCCGCCCACATCGCCGAACCAGAGCAGATCACCTTCGCCACCGTGGTCGGCGCGCAGCTGGGTGCCAAGGCCTTCGGTACCGCACCGGGCCAGGCCCAGATCTGGGTCACCCTGCGCAGCGAGGACAATGACGCCATGGCCCGGCTGATCGCCCACGCCGAAGCGCTGGTGCGCTTGAACGCGCAGGCCGACGGCCTGCAGCACGCGATCGACTACCAGGACATCTTTCCCGCCACGATCAACGCGCCGGAGGCGAGCGCGATGGTGCGCGCGGCCGCTGCGTCGATGAGCCTGCGCGAGATGGCGCAGCCGTTCCGCTGGTCCGAGGATTTCGGCCACTTTACCGCCAGCTGCCCGGGCGCATTGTTCGGCATCGGCGCGGGTGTGGCGATGCCCGATCTGCACAACCCGGATTACGATTTTCCTGATGCGCTGATTCCCATTGCCAGTGGGCTGTTCCTGCGCATCGTTGGCGAAGCCCTGGGTTGATCGGGTTCGTGGGTTCCTGGTTGTCCGGCGTTGCGCGACTGCTACAAGAAGCATTGGAGCGCCGCCTTGGCATCGGCTGCGCGCGAAGACCCGTTCTAGCCCGAATAGTTCATGAGTCTTCTACTGCGGCCGCCGGAGAACCGCGGTTTGCTCCCTCCTACCGATTCGACGAAAGTTCAAGTACGCCTTCATCGATCTCCGCATCCGCGGGCCCCACCACAGCGGCTCTCCGACTCCCTCGCAACGAACACTCATGAAATATCCGGGCTAGTGTAGGAGCGAGCTTGCTCGCGATCGGAACGTATCGGTGTGCATCAGACCAGCGCACAGTACCCAAGAACCGATCGCGTGCAAGCACGCTCCTACCAAGAGCGGAGAACCAGCAGGATTCCGATTCCGAAACTGGGCCCTGGGCCCTCTTCCCTGGGCCCTCATCCTCAGCTCAACCTCAGCCCTCCTCAATCGCATACAAATCCAGCGGCTGCGCGTGGTCATCAACGCTGATCTGCTGCTCAAAGCGCAGCCCCAGCTTGACCAGCACCCGCGCCGATGCCTGGTTCTGGGGCATTACCAACCCGATGACTCGGCGCAGTCGCAGCTGCTGCAGCCCGTACTCCAACAGCGGCCGCGCGCTTTCGGTGGCGTAGCCTTTGCCCCATGCATCCGGCACGAAGCGGTAGCCGATATCAACCTCGTCCAGGTCCTCCAGATACTTCAATCCGGAGAAACCGATCAGCCGGCCGCTGGCACGCTCTACGCAGGCCATGCGGCCGTAGCCGTGCTGCTGGTAGTCCGCAAGCGGTCGGGTACGCAATATCTCCCGCACGCCTTCCAGATCGGACACCGGCTGCTCGCCGGTGAAGCGCAGGATCTGCGGGTCGCGCAGCAGCGGCCAGTAGTCGGCGGCGTCGTCCAGGGTGAAGGGACGCAGCAGCAGGCGTTCGGTTTGCAGGCTGAGAATGACCATGGGTCGCGATCATGCCAGTGCGCGAGGCAACGATCACGCGCCGTTTTCCATTTGCGCTGGTAGGCTTGCGAACCAGTCTCCATCGCCAGGAAAGCACGATGCTGTCTCGACTGCTCCTACTCGCATCCAGCCTGCTGCTGTGCATCAGCGCCAACGCAGCCACCGTGGTCCAGGCAGGCAAGCTGCTCGATCAGCCTGGCAAGCTGCCGCGCAGCGAGGTCAGCCTGCTGATCGTCGACGGCAAGATTGCCGAACTGCGGGACGGCTTCGTCGACGGCGCCGGTTTCGGCCACACCGGTGCCAAGGTCATCGATCTGCGCCAGTCCTTCGTACTCCCCGGTTTGATCGATTCCCACGTCCATCTCAGCGGCGACAAGGGCGGGGTGGAGCGGGCGCTGGCGGCGGTGGAGAACAGCCCTGCCGACACCGCTTTTGAGGCGGCGGTGAATGCGCGCAAGACGCTCAAGGCCGGTTTCACCACGGTGCGCAATCTGGGTGATCGCGATGGCGTGATCCGCGCGCTGCGTGACGCCATCGCCGCCGGCAAGGTGGTTGGTCCGCGGATCCTCACCGCCAACACCATGATCTCGGCCAGCAGCGGCCACGGCGATCCCACCCTGGGCTACCGCGAGGAATTACACGATGGTCTGGATCGCAATGCCAACGTCTGCGATGGCGAAGCCAGCTGTAGACGCGCGGTGCGCCGACAGATTGCCGCCGGGGCCGATGTCATCAAGATGGCGATCACCGGCGGCGTGAACAGCCGCATCAGCGCCGGTCTGGGCGCACAGATGTTCGAAGATGAAGCGCGCGCGGTGGTGGAAACCGCGCGCCTGTACGGGCGCAAGGTGGCGGTGCACGCACACGGTGCCGACGGCATCAATCTGGCCCTGCGCTTGGGTGTGGATTCCATCGAACACGGCACGCTGCTGGACGCCGAGGGCCTGCGATTGTTCGCTGAATCCGGCGCCTACTACGTGCCCACTCTGTCCACCGTTAACGGCTATCACGAGCGGCTGGCGGCCAATCCGGAGGCCTACAGCGGCGCGGTGCTGGCAAAGATCCGCTGGCGCATCGACATTACCGGCAAGTCGCTGCAGGCTGCCGTGCCGGCCGGCGTGAAGATCGCCTTCGGCACCGACGCGGGGGTCAGCAAGCACGGTCGCAACGCCGACGAATTCGAGCTGATGGTGGCCAACGGCATGACTCCGGAAACTGCCATCCACGCCGCCACCGTCAATGCCGCCGACCTGCTCGGGTTGTCCGACCAGATCGGCACGCTGGAGACTGGTAAACAGGCGGATTTGATCGCGGTTGATGGCGATCCGCTCAATGACGTGACGGTGCTGAAGCAGATTCGCCTGGTGATGAAGGGCGGGGCAGTCGTTGACTGAAGCGCATCAAGCTCGCGCGGCTACGATGGCGAGCCCTGCTCTGGCAGGCCTCAACTGGCTGCGTCCGATGGGTCCTCTATCAGCGCTTTCAGAGCCACAATGAGCGCCTCATAGTCAGCCTCTTCCGGCTCCTCCGCGGCGCCGATCCGTTGGTCCAGGCGCATCGCGGCGGCGCTGACTCCGGCAAAACCGAACAGCCTCGCGCTGCCCGCCAACCGGTGCACGGCGTCATGCACCGCTTCGGCGCTCTGGCTGTGACGACTGCGGAGGAGATCCAACTCCCTGGCGCAGCGGGCCAGGAAGCGATTGCGTAATCGTTCCAGGACTTCACGCTCGTCGAACTCCGATTCGCCGCCGCTCACGCCCCCCCACTTGCCTATCATCGCGTTCAGGGCGTCCACGGTCATCGGCTTTGGCAGATAGTCCGACATCCCGGCGCGCTCGCATTCCCGAATCTGCTCGGGTAGCGCCTGAGCGGTCATTGCGATGACCGGCAGCTCGCGCAGCTTCGGATTCAGCCGAATCGCGCGGGTTGCGCTGAGGCCGTCCATGACCGGCATGCGCACGTCCATCAGCACCAGGTCGAAATGCGATTGCTGCAGGCGCTCCAGCGCCTCGACGCCGTTGCTGGCGGTCTGGACCTGGTGCTGGCTGGTCGCCAACATCGCCAGTACCAGCTCTCGATTGAGTTCCACATCGTCAACGACCAGCAGGCGAAGGCGCCGATCCACCGAGGGCGGCGCCGACTCGGTCGCGGCATCCAACGCTGCGCGCTCCAGGTCGAGGGCAAACTGAAAGCAGGATCCCTGACCGACCTCCGAGCTCACCGTGATCTCGCCCTGCATCAGTTCGACCAGGAACTTGGCGATCGCCAGACCCAGGCCGCTGCCGGCTGATCGGTCATTGAGGTAGCCATCGAGCTGTTCGAAGCGATCGAACAGCGCACCGAGTTGGTGCTTCGGAACGCCGGGTCCGGTGTCAATCACCGCAAAGGTCAACCGGTCCTGGGCCGAGG
The DNA here is from genome assembly GCA_030430155.1 of Gammaproteobacteria bacterium. Taxonomy (GTDB): domain Bacteria; phylum Pseudomonadota; class Gammaproteobacteria; order Xanthomonadales; family SZUA-5; genus SZUA-5. The sequence continues at coordinate 83,327 of JAUIFV010000002.1, read as the reverse complement.
TCGACTCGCTCGCGGTGATGGACAGAGTGACCGTGCCGCTTTGAGTGAACTTGAGCGCATTGCTGAGCAGGTTGAGCAGTACTTGTCGGATCCGCCCTTCATCACCGAGGTATCGGTCAGCCAAGCTCTCATCGAGCTTCAGTGGCAGCGCCAGACCCTTGGCCTCGGCGGCAATGCGGAAGCTCTCGATGGACTGATTGGCCAGTTTAAGGATCGAAAACGGGCGCTGCTCGAGCTTTACCGCACCGGCCTCCAGACTGGAGTAATCGAGTACGTCGTTGACCACCGAAAGCAAGCCCAGACTGGAGTCGGCGATCACATCGACGTAGCGCTGCTGGCGCGGGTCGGCGAGTCGCCCATCCCGTAGCAGCTGGGAGAAGCCCACGATGCTGTTCAGTGGCGTGCGCAACTCGTGGCTCATGTTGGCGAGGAATTCGGCCTTGGCCGCCGCCGCCTTCTCGGCTGCGACGCGAGCGCGATCCAGGTCGGCTTCCATCGCCCGCCGTGCGGTTACGTCGCGATACAGACACACCACTTCCTTGGGCGTCCCGTTGGGGTCGCGAATGATGTTGGGATTGCCCTCCAGCCAGATCACCTCGCCATCGCCCGCCCTGGCGCGGAACTCCTTGCGTGCTGCCTGGGGATCGGTTGACGGCTGAAACAGCGCGTCAATGGTGATCTGAGCACTGTTTCGATCCTCCTCCAGGACCAGATCGGCCACGCGCGTCCCGATGACATCATCGGGTTCCACACCGAGGATGCGAATCGCCGGCGAAGCGTAGGAAATCACCCCGCCAGGACCATAGCGCAGCACGATATCGGTCGCGTATTCGGCAAGATCCCGATACCGCTGCGCATACTTCAGCGCGGCTTGCTGGGCCTCCTCCGCAGTCTGACGAGCCGACTTCAAGGCTTCGTTCGCAGCGCGCGTTTCGGCCAGGTTGATTGCAGACTGACCCAGCGCCGCGGCAATCGGCAGGGTGGTCAGCGCGATGAAGGCGAGAAAGGCCTGCAGTAGGTAGAACTGGGAGCCGCTGCCGCCCTGGACCAACTGCACCGGACCAAGCCCGTTCATGGTCGCGACAATGGCCACCATCGCCGTGGCGAGTATCCCGACGGCCGCACCGCGCAAGCCCAGGTTGAAGGAGGCCCAGGCCAGTGCCGGTGGGATGATGAACAGCAGCGGAAATGAATTCTGCGCAAAGACCAGCATCAGGGCCAATCCCAGACCTAGCGAGGCGATCAGCTTCTGGGCCCTGGTGCTTTGTCGATACAGCATGTCGGGCGCTGCGCCAAAGATCAGCAGCGCCGGTGCGAACAGCAGCATGCCCAGCGAATCGCCGAGGAACCAGGCGATCAGCGCATCCTGCATCGGGCGAGCGTGGGCCAGCATCAGCGACGCGATGAATGCCGAGCACAAGGGCCCCAGCAGGGCGGCTACCAGAAAAAACCTGATCTGCCATCGCCCGCTGTCGAAGCGCACCGATTCAGGCGCCATCAGCAGCAATCGGGCGCAGACCACGATCTCCACCTGGTTGGCAAAGGCGAAACCGAAGGCGAGGTATGCCGACATCCCTCGGGTCAGGCTGGCAGTTGCGCTGGCCAGAAACACGGTGGCCAGTATTGCCGGCCAGCGCGAGGGGCTCTGACGATGAAGCAGCGCCAGAACGATCGCGTTGAGGGGCCAGATGGCGGCGATCCTCTCGGTCTCGGTTGAGAGCTTCAGGCTCAACCACAGGAGCACCATGCAGGCGCCGAACAGCGCCAAGAGCCGCACCATCGTCAGCATGGATGTCGGAAGCCCAACTTCGGTTCCCCCCGAGAAACTCTCCGACGCGGTAGCGGATCGCAGCGCAGCGTCATGCCACCGGGTGAACCGATGGTATCGCAAGTACCGCCGATTTCGAGTCGCGAGCTGGACTGACGCCGCGCGCCAGCTCAATCGCGCTTTGCGACTGAGTAGCGCGGCCAGCTTCCAGTCGCTGAGCGCCTCTCGCTGCTACCAGCGCCCGCTGGCCCCGCCGCCGCTGCTGCTGCCGCCGCCGAAGCTGCCATTGGACGATGATCTGTATCGTTGCCGGCGGCGCCGTCGCCGCAGTGATTGTTGCTCGCTGATGTGTCGACCGCAGTGCTCGCAGCGGGTGTGCACGCGCATCGTCCCCTTGGCGCCGTAGCTGGCCTCTTCCAGGACTTCGTACTCGCGGTACTGGGCGCGGGCACCGCAGCACTCGCAGCTCTCGTATTTGTTCAGCAGCGTCCGATGGGCGACCTTGGCCACCTCGCCGCAGCCGGCGCACTCATAGACCCGATGGGCGACGCTGCGCAGCCGCTCTTCGGTGAGCTCTTCGGCGCTCAGCTGGTGCTCTCTGGCCGCACCGGTCAACAGGGTCGTCGGTGCGCTGCAGGCATGGCAGCGGCGCTGCCGCCAGCGGGCGCCGGTAAGCCACCACAGTGATCCGGCCACGGACCAGATTCGGCGCAGTACCCGCCACAGCCAGCCGAACACCAGCCATCCCACGAACAGCAAAGCACCGCCGATGGCGGCGATGATCGCGAGCCCGAACCACGGTGTTTCCTCGTCGTTTTGCGTTGGCGTCGGGGTCAATGGCGCGGCCAAAGGCGCCGATGCCGGCTGCTCGACCGGCAAGGCCAAATCCAGCCCGTAGATCCGCTGCAACAGCGCGGTGGCCCCATTGAGCAGCGCCAGATCGGGTTTGGACTGACGGAACTGCGGAACCATCAGGGTCTGCATGATCTGCTCGGCATGGGACCGGTTGGCGGCGTTGTCGATACCGGTACCGAGCACGATCTCGGCGGCGCGGTCGGCATTGGCGAGCAGGATCAGACTGCCGTCATTGCGCTGCGCGTCGCCCACGCCCCAGCGATTGAACAGCTCGGTAGCGAACTGGCGCTGATCGACGCCGTCAGTCGTGGCGATCACCACCACCGCCAGCTGGCCCAGTCCACGGGAGTCCAAGGCCGCGGCGAGGCGGTCGAGCTCGGCTCGGCTGTCCTCGGCGAGCAGGCCGATGCGATCGGCGACGAAGGAATCAGGCAGCGGTGAGTTGAGCTGCTCCAGCCGCTCGGCATACCCGGTGCAGGCGAAGCAGCACATCGCAATCAACAGCCACAGCCTACTCATGGTTGCCTCCTTGAGCGGATCCAGCGGTCTGGCCATCTGCCGGGATGGAGCGCGCGATCAGGTACTGCGCGGTCCAGTAGCTGACCAAGATCAGCGCCTTGGACCATTCGAATGCAAAGCCGAAGCGATCGATCGCGATGATGCTGTCGGAAAGCAGGAACAAGCCACCGCCGACGGCAGCGCATAGCCCGGCGTGGTCGCGCCGCGTCAGCCAGACGGTGGCCGCCATCGCCGCCATCGCCGCCAGCGCAACCACGTAGATCAGCACGGGCAAGCGCAGCGCATTGGGAATCGCCGACCACAGCGTCCCAACCACCATCAACCCGATCAGCCCGTAAGCGAGCCAGGGGCCGATACGGGCAAACCACGGAGTGCGGGCGCGAAAGGCGATCAAATAGCCGATATGGGCAAGCAGAAAACTAAGCAGACCGGCAACGAAGTAGTCGCCCGGCAGCATCAAAAAGACATCGCCCATGGTCGACAGCAGCAGACCGATGATGATGCAGCGGCGATAGGGCGCCGGCCCCGGCGTGCGCCAGGCCATCGCCACGATCAACAGCGTGGTCAGCGGCTTGCACAGCCAGTGCAGCAGCTGACCGCCATCGACGTAGTAGCCGACAATGGCCAGCGCCGCGCATGCGGCAACCAGCCAGCGCCAGGGAATCTCAGCATTCATTGCGTGTCGACGCCGCAGGGATATGGAGGAGTCTACCCAAGCGCAGGCTTGCCTGATTGGCACGATTGCGTTCCCATTGCTCTGCACTCCAACTCTGGGACTTGAGATGTCCAAACCCTTGCTTTGTCCAGTGCTCCTGGTTCTCGCAATGTCAACTTCAGTCAAGGCATTCGACTACGATCAGGCCGAGTACGACGCGGTCACCAAGTTCTTGATCGACGTCACCAACTACGAAGGCATGGCGCACAGCGTTTTCGACTACTGTGGACCCGAGGGACTCCCTGAACAATGCACGTGGCCGCGACGGCACCTGAGAAGTTCGCCAGTAAGGCGGGCGTCGCAGGCCATAGTGGGCGCTCTGGGCAAGACGTCCAACGCAGCTGGCGGGCTTCTCAGGTGTCGTCCCGAAGGGTTGCGGCCCAAATCGTCTGCTGCGGCGTTGCAGCCCTCGGGCATAGAATGACTATGCCTCTCGGGACTGCGCCTACCAGCAGACGATTTGGACTCGCAACGCGGCTCGCGTGCATTGTTCAGGGAGTCCCTAGGTCAGCCCGGCCATTGCCAAGTTCGCCAAAGACAGTTGGCAGACCAGTAATCAGGCGTTGCTGGATGCCCGTGGTCCGGCAGAGCAGATCTACCTGGGCATGATGGATGGGCCGGAGCAGGCCGCGGAGGCGGCGACGCGCCTGGAAAGCGGTCTGCAGGCTATGTTCGAAAAAAGCCGCGCCAACGACCGGCTGTACAAGGATTTGGCCAAGGAAGAGGACCTGGAGATGGCCTGTGCCAAGCGGCTGGGGGCGATGAATTCCGCATCGTTCGCGTTCAGCGCCATCGCGCCCGAATCCCACGCCTACTTTCAGGAGCGGTTCGCCAAGTAATCCTCGAATCAGTTCGGATCGACCGCAGGCGTCGAGGCCAACGCGGTCGCTGCCGCCTGCAGCAGCACCCGTTCCAAGTCATCGTCGATGCTGAGCTGCGAATTCCCAACCGGAAGCTCGCCCGGCAGTTCAGCGGGCAGCACCCCGGTCAATCCGGCGTAGACCACCAGCGCCGCCAGCAGGGTGCCGGTGGGGTCGGGGTGAAAGCCGTCGCTGCTGTACAACGCCGGACCCGGCTGCAATTGCCAGGCCGACCACCACGCCCGCCCGGCCGGCAGCAGGACGGCTTCGGCGGCCACTGCGGCGTCACTGTAGGCCTGATCGACGGCGGGAAAGGCGCGCAGTCTGGATGTCGAAGGCCACACCATCAGCAGCGCCGGCTGTGCGCCGCCAGCGCGAATCGGCTTGGCCCAGCGCTGCGTCCACTTGCGCAGGTTGGCCTGGTTGGCCGGCAGCGAGGACGGACCTTGCTGCATCACCACGTAGTCCCAGCCGCCAGCTGCCACGGCTGCTCTAGTGCGCTTGTCGGCCCAATGGTCCTGCAGGCCGAAATCCGCCTTGGTCTTGCTTTGCGTGGTCACCGCAACGCCGTTGGCGGCACCCAGGGCTTCGACCACTCCCGGCAGATCGTTGCTGTAGGTGAGGCTGTTGCCGATGAACAGCAGGCGCAGAGATGGCGGGCTATGGGCCACGGCCGGGGTCGCCAGCAGCACCAGCGCAATAAACAAGAGCGTGCGATTCATCTTTGAAGGGGATCCGGCGAAACACTGACCCAGATCGTAGTCGTGGTCGAGCAGTCGTCCGACCCAGTTCCTGTTCCCAGACCGATTCGGCGGTGCAGAAACTGCTCGCCTGCGAGAATTGATGCGCTGATCGCACTGGTATCAGCAGTACCCCGACTGGGAGCCGACGATGGAATTGATCAATCACTGGATCGACTGGCGCGAAGTCTATGGTCGCCGGGGCACCCGGCAGCGGCGCAATCTGGACCGCTGGCTGGTCGATCGACCGATGCTGATGTACTGGGGTGACTCCTGGTTCTCCACGCCGCTGTATCTGAATCTGGCTCGGCAAAGCGCCAAGACCATCGAGGGTATGGGGATGGTGGTGGGCAAGCCGGGGGCGTTGGCCAGCGAGTTGTTTGCCAAGCGCGAGCTGCGCCGCATCGAAAAGCGCCTTAAGGCCAATCCCTTCGACGTGCTGGTGGTTAGCGCCGGCGGCAACGACAGCCTGTCCGATCGCTTGGCCAGGGTGTTCGCCAAGTGGACCGAGAACCCCGGTGTGGAACCGAAGATCGACCCCGATGCGGCCTATGATCTGCTTAACGCCGGCCGCACCTTCAGCGGCATCCGCGAGCGCTACCGCCTGCTGATGGAGATGGCGGCGAAAGTGCAGGCTGAGCGAGCGCAATTCAGGGTCGTCGGTCACGGCTATGCGCCGCTCAAGCGCATCGGCGTACCGGGCGAATTGAACACCAGCAATATCGGCATTATCGCCTGGCTCAAAGATGATGTTGGTCCCTGGCTGTGGCGGCCGATGCAGCATGTGCTGGTGGACCAGGCGGCAGCCAAACACTTCGCCAAGCGGCTGCTGGTCGATGGCTTCCGCGAACAGGTGCTCAAGCCGACCCGGAACGATCACCCGGGTCTGTTCAGCTACGCCGACTTCGCCGACTTCCCCGGCGCCGACGACGATGCCTTCTGGTACGACGAGATCCACCCCACCGAGTCCGGCTTTGCACAGATCGCCGCACCGCTGAATGACCAGATTCGCGCCGCGCTGGCGGCGAACAAACGCGCCGCGGTGCGCTGATCAGGGACCTGGCCATGACCAAATCCGCTCTGCGCAAGGTGGGCATCGTCGCGGTGGTCGGATTCCTGATCGCCATGCTGGCGATGCAGCTGAAGCTGGCGCCACAGCCGGTGTGCAGCGATTGTCCAGCCAAGTTCGACATCGTCAGCTTCGAGTTTGCGCTGACCCCGCAGCGTGCCTGCAGCATCATCGACAGCTGGGACGCCGATGCAGCCGAGCAGGCCTGCAGCGCTGACAGCGCGATCGTCAGCCAGCTGCGTCAGGGCTTGTACTGGGACTATCTGTTCGCGCTCAGCTACGGCCTGGCCGGGTGGCTGCTGGCGCGCTGGGTCTGGTCCAAGGTCGCAACTTTGAGGCGCCGTCTGCTGCAGTCCATGGTGCCGGCTGCGGCGCTGCTCGATGGCGTCGAGAACACTGCCCTGCTGTACTTTTTGGGCAGCTTCGAGTCAGCGCTGGCGCTGCAGATCGCCTACTTTTGCGCGGCGCTGAAGTTTGCGCTGCTGGGGTTGTTTGTACTGTTGCTGCTGTTCGCCGGCTGGCGCCGGCTGGTTGGCGCCGGCTGGCTGGCCGAACGCTGGCGCTGGGTGCTGATCGCCGGCCAACTGCTGCTGTTGGTGCGGGTGCCGCTGCTGATGGTGATCATCGGTGCGGTGCTGACCCTGAAGGTGGAGCAGATCGCCGAGCTGTTCGAGCTCAGTCTGGGCGGCGAGGCCAGCGCGGCGACCTGGGCCTGGCTGTTTTCGGCGCTGCTCGGGCTGCTGATCTGGTATTCGGCGCGCACCCTGTATGCCTTCAAGCAGAGCAATCGGGCTGATCTGGAGGGCAACTGGTCCTGGCTGGGCAAATGGTTGCCGCGCGGACTGGCCACGGTGGTTCCGCTGACCATGCTTTGTGGCTACGCCGCCAGTGACCACGACGGTGCGCTGCAGTGGGTGGTGCTGTACGCGCTGCAGGCGCTGGCGCTGCTCACCCTGACCGCGGCGCGGCGACCGGCGCTGCGGGCGCTACAGCGCAGACGAGATGGCCCGGCCGCTGGCTGGCTGGCTCAGGCGGTGGAGATCGACACTCAGCCACAGGTCAACCGACTCGCGCGCTGGGCCGATTTGAGCCTGCGCTCGCGGCTGTTTCATGCCGCCGGTATCGCGGTGCTGATCCTGGCCGGCGTGGTCGGTGCGGTCGCTCCTGCATTGATCGATCGCTTCGGTCCGTTGGCGTTGGTGCTCGGCGCGGCCTGCTGGCTGGTCTGGGCCAGCACCTACCCGGTCTACTGGGCCTGGCAGCATCGCGTGCCGCTGTTGACCCTGGTCCTGCTGTGGGGCACCGCGCTGAGCTGGCTGGGACTGACCGACAACCACGCGGTGCGGCTGGTGCGAGAGATGCAGTCGGTGGATCTGCCGCCGGCCGGACTGAGCTACTCGGCGGCAAGCGCGAGCACCGGCATCGATCGCTTGACCGTGCCGGAGTTCATCGAGGGCTGGGCGCAAACCCGCCCCGGCTGCCAGCGCATCTATCTGGTCTCCAGCGAGGGCGGCGGCATTCGCGCCGCGCTGTGGACCACTCTGGTGCTCTCGGAGTTGGAAAAGGCCAGCCGCCAGGGCAACAAGGGCGCGTCCTTCTGGAACTGCACGGTGGCCGCCAGCGGGGTGTCTGGCGGCAGCCTGGGCTTGGCCGCCTTTGCCGCCTACATGCGTGATGTGCCGCCGCGGCAGGGCGACGATTTCACCGCGCTCAACACCATGATGACCACGCCCTTTCTCACCCCGGTACTGGGGTCCATCTTCGGGGCTGATCAGCTGCAGCGCTTCCTGCCGACGGTGGTTTTCAATGATCGCGGTCAGGCCTTGGAGGATCGCTGGATCAGCAGCTACACCGACGCGGTTGCCGATCTGAGCACCGAAGGCGGCCATTTCGCCGGCCCGCTGGCCGCGCTGTCCTACGACGAATCGGCTCAGATCTACCCGGCCATGCTGCTCAACAGCACGGTGGTGCAATCCGGCTATCGACTGATCCAACATCCCTTTGCTCCGGAATGCGAGGGCAAGACCTGCGCCACCGACGCGATGTCGCGCCGCTTCCCCGGCGCTGTCGATGGCGCGCAGTGGCTGCCGGCCGAGCTGCCTGCCTCCAGCGCCGCCCTCAACAGCGCCCGCTTCACCCTGGTCAGCCCGGCCGGGACGCTGCGCAAGGCCTGCGCCGAGTGCCCGAAACACTACGCCACGCCGGGCCAGCTGGTGGACGGTGGCTACTACGAGAACTCCGGGACCGCCACGCTGGCCGACTTTCATCGCCTGCTCACGCAGCAGCGGTCCGAGTGGCGCAAGCGCATCGCCGTGGTCCATATCAGCAACGATGTCGCTATCCGTCCGCTAATGGCCAACGGCGAGGACCGCTGCCCTGGCGGCGTGCCCTCAGCCGTGAACGCCACGCTCGCCGGCGAGATACTGGCGCCGGCCACTGCGCTCTATCAAACCCGTTCTGCGCGCGGCGAACAGGCCCGTCTGGATCTGCGCAACCGACTCCGCGCCGACGGCAGTCTGGGCCTTTGGCACTTCCGCCTGTGTCAGGGCCAGCGGCCCATTCCGCTGGGCTGGACGGTGGGCGAGGAGACACTGAAGGAGATGCAGCAGCAGCTCAACGGCAGCGCCGAGCATCACGCTGCAGGCTTTCCTGCAATGCTGCGGCAGACCTTGGGAATGGGCGAGGACTGATCGGGTCAGCTAGCGGCGTCTGCAGCACATGCGCGCGGGCTAGCAGTTGTGGGTCGGGGCTGCTCATCTTCCGTCGTGGGTCCGATCTGTGATCGGACGCTCTAGGCTAGGCCCGCCAGTGTGTGCCGAGAGCGTCAGCGCGCAGCGCCGACCCACGGTGATACTCATCTGCGGCAATACGACTAGTCGGGAAGATTGGCCGGTCGGTATTCCGGCAATGTCTGCATCCGCTGACTCACGCTGGGATGGATCCGGATCGACGCGGGCAATCGTCTAGCCTCGCCAGCAGGGATATAGAGGCCGGCGAAGGACTCACCTGGCCATTGCCGGTACTTACTCCGCTTGGGCAGGTACTCGGCCAGCCACCAGGCCCCGCGCAGCGAGCGGTGCGCAGGGCCGGCGGGGTCCGGCGCACGGTACTGGTCGTTGCCGCCCTTGCGCGGTTTACCGTGGGCCAGGTGATTCAGCATCGCCTTGTTGGTCAGCAGGCCCTGGCTCTCGGCCTCGCCAAGCATCCAGATCAGCGGGATCTTCGACAGCGCGCTTTGTTCTTCTACATATCCGCCGCCGACGTCCGAATGGACCCCCGGCAAAGCCCATCTGCACGCAGTCCTGGGCCGTCTCTGAGTCGGGCTTGTAGGGATTGGCAACGTAGGCCTGATCGGGATCCCACTCGGCCAGGCGAAACATCCTTCGCCGCTCATCGATGGCGATGGCGTGACGAAAGCAGGCCACCGACGGATTCTTGCGGGTGTATGGCAGGGTCTCCAGGCTGGGCAGATACAGACGATCCGGGCGCGGCACCAGCATCGACGCCACCGTGTCCCAGCAGCCTAGAAAGTGCACGCTCACAGTCCGCGCGCCGATCACCCGAGAGAAGTGCCAGGCCAGCGGCAGATCATTCTCTGCTGCGGCCCTCTTGTAGGTGCCCAGGGCGGCCTCGGCCATGTTTTCCTGCTCCGGTTTGAGCAGGCCGATCAGGTGCAGCATCCCGGCCAGTACGCGCACCGTCCAGGCGCCGCGGCTGAATCCGAACAGAAAGATGCGATCGCCCGGTTTCCAGTTTGCGATCAGGAAGCGATAGGCGCCGAGCACGTTCTGATCCAACCCGTAGCCGGTCGCCAGTCCGAGTATCTCCAGCGTCCGCTGCTTCAGCCGCGCCCACGGCGAGATCAGGTCGATGGTGCCCACGCCCGGGCTGTAGTAGCACAGCTGCTGCTGATTCTTGCTGGCGATGCGATACAGCTTGAGCACGTTGGACAGATTGCGCCCCAGCTCGTTGCCGGTGCCGTCGCAGAGGACCACCAGATTGCGTCCACGCTTGCTGCGGCCGCTCGCCGCCCTTGGCGCGCCACCGGATTCGGCCACGGAGTTGGACTCGGCCGCTTTGCGGGTCGCCATCGGCTAGTGTGGTGTCCCAAGAATACGTTTCAGATATTTTCGATGGATTATTCCCTGAGGCAAGGCGCGAGGAGGAGGCATAGCAGGGCTATGGCGACGACGAGCAACGTCGCATTCAGGGAAAAAGACGCGAAAATAGTCAAGCGTATTGTTGAGACACCACATTAGTTCAGCACTTCCGCGCTGGGCAGCGCACCAGCGCCCAGAGTCGCCATCAGCCCGGACTGATTCCAGCTGTCGGCGCCCTCGACGATCTGCCCGTTTGCAAAACGCAGCCAGGTCATGCCGCGAAAGCGCACCCGGCGCTGGCAAGGCGCGAAGCCAAAACCGTCGCCGCTATGGGTGCCGGTGGCGATCCAGCGCACCACCACCTGATCGCTCTCGCTTACCGTCCCCTCCACGCTCAGCTGCAGGTCCGGCAGCGCGGCCAGAAACGGCCCATAGACCTGATCCTTCCACGCCTGCCGACCAACGACCGGTCCGCCTTCGGTCTGGCCGACGCAATCCTCGCTCATCAACTCGTCGATCAAGGATTCCTGGCGCTGACCCCACATCTGCTCGAACCAGCGTCGTGCCAGCGTTTCGTTGCTCTGCTCTTTGCTCATGGTCGGCTCCCTTGCCTGTCAGCGCCAAAGATCACGGAGTGCGTGTCAGCCCCACGGCGTCGGCAATGGCTGGCCAGCGCATCGGTTGGACGGCAGCGATCCGCAACGACCGTTGTTTGAATCCCGCAGCCGAGCGCCGTAGCAGTCCCCTCCGGCCTATCGGCGTTCTACAAACTGGATCGGATACTCACCCAACACCTTCCCATCGCAACTGACCGCAACAGTCGCCTCACCCAGTTGGATCTGATCCCTGGGAATCACAACGCTGGCGTTGGAAAGCTCGTCCGGCACGGCATCGGTGCTCAGACCTGCGGCGTTGGCTTGACGCAAACTCACCGTTGCCGTGCAGGGTTCCGCGCTGGCAACCGGGACCATCAATACCACCGAGCCGCTTTCGGCTAGCGGTATGGTCGGGGTGATGCTGACGTCGCGCATCTTGTCGATATAGGCCAAGGTGGCAGGCTGCATGTCCGCGGGACTGCGCAACAGGCCGCCGGCGCCCAGGCCGATCGCCAGCGCGACGCTTGCCGCTGCGGCTAGCCAAAAGGGGCCTCCGGAGCGTTCCCTGCTCGGACGCAGTTCGACCACGTCGGCCGACGTGGTGTCGCTCGCAGATGCCGAATCCTGGTTTGACTCCGGTTGCTGCGCGGCAGTCTCGGCGAGCCCCAAGTGCAGCGCAACATCGGCCTCTACCAGCTCAGCCAGATCCGGCCGCTCGATCAGCAGCAGTTCGAAGGCCGACTCTTCGGCCTCATCAAGGTCGTCATTCAGATAGGCCTGCACCAGATAGTTCTCCAAGGGGCTCATCGCTGCGCCTCCTCTGCTTGACTGGTACAGACGCCCGAGGGCGACGCTCCTCGCACTTTTGCGTTGCTGCTGTTCAGTTTTTCGTGAAGCAGATCACGCATCCGTCGGCGAGCCCGCGAGATGACCCGATCGAACTGCGCCTTGTTCAGACCCAATCGAGCCATCAACTCGGGCTTGTCGTGCCCCTCGACGTAATAGCCACGCACGATGGCGCGGTCGCGATCGGTAGGCAGTTCTTCCAGCACCGCCAAAGCCATCGCGTTGAGCTGCGATTGTTCGCAGTGCTCCAGCGGCGAAAGCGGGCGTTCGGACCACATGGCCTCTACTTCGGGCAACTCGCCCATGGCGATAGGCTGCATCTTTCGTCGGTGCATGGAAAGCATGTTGCGGGCGGTCTGCTGTACATAGGCCGGTAGCGCCGCGGCGTCCCGGATTCGTCCTTCGCGTACGGCCAGTATCACGGCGAAAATAACCTCCTGAGCCAGGTCCTTGGTCAACTCAGGATCGCGGGTCTTGCGCAGCAGCAAGGCGCGCACGCCGGGCAGGCAGCGCATGGCGGCTTCCTCACTGAGCCCGCTCGCAGCGCCGGTCACTGCGCCCGTATCCACCATTCCTTGCTCCGATCCAGTGCCATGGAACGCGGCCTGCCCATCCGCTTGCGGCTTGCCAAGCGGTCAGCCAAGGCCGCTAGACGCCACGTAACTTAAGGGTAAAGGAATGGATTTGAAAGGGGCGGCCGTGGTGTTGCAGGACCGCCCCTGCAATGCTCATGGGCGAATAGGTCGGAATTCAAGAAGACGCCAACCAGCATCACCCGTTATGAAATGCCTCCGGCGGCAGCCCCGCCGCAACCAGCCACTGTCGAACCGCGGGATAGGTCAGATCAACCAAATCAACGACGCCGCATTTGCTGCCCAGTATCAGTCCGCAGATTCGACCATCGCGGTCGATGGCCGGTCCACCGCTGTCGCCATCTTCGACGTAGGTGTACTCGCTGGCTCGTCCAACTTTGCGCACGCTACTGGGCTTGTCGCAGTCTGGCAAAGTGCGAAAGCGCGCGTAGCGCAGTTCATCGCCGACTCCCCAGCCGTATAACCCAACCTCTTCGGGAAACTCTGAAGCGATGGTACGGCCGGGCAGCGACAACGAGGAGCGATAAAGGCCGAGGTCGAATTCGTCGTTGGAATCGAGATACTCGATCCCAGCGTCGACATCAAAGTCGCTCGGTCTGGGCGAGGTCCAGGATACTCCGCCGGCTAAGCTTGGGCAGTGCGCGGTGGATACGCTGATGATATAGCGATCCAGTATACGAACGCCTGAGCAGGTGCTATTTGATCGGGGGGGGCGCAAAATGGGCACCACCATTCGTTGTCTGCCGATGACGACATCACCGGCAACCCAATCGTGACCGGGGATTGGAATGACTTGAGTGTCCCGATTAATCTGGAGCATGCCACATTCCATCGTGCCAATGATCATCGCGATCGTGCAGGTGCTGGTGGTAGCGGCACTGCAGAATCAGCTGCGACGGGCCAAACTGGAACAGCATCAACTCAACGTCGTGTTCCACGCCGTCCTCTTTGGTGATCTTGCCGCGAAGCACGGGTATACCCGCGGCGTCGGCCAGTGTCAGCTTCGCGTCATGCCAGTGCATGGACATGCACATTCGCCGTGGAATGCGGTCGGTTCGACAGCGAGCCTGACTATCTGTTTCCTTCTCGATCTCCAAGCAGCGGCCGATCTCTGCCTCACCCGGGCCTTTGGGTGAAGCGGCGAGGTTGGGTCCGCTGGTTCTTGGCTCGCCAATATGGATCTCTTCCGCACGCCAAATCTTGCAGAAGTCATCCAGGGTGATTACCCGATCTATGGGGTCCGACATCGTTACTCCTTAGTCTGGCAACAATGCTGTTGCACCTTAAGGGTGTCGCGAGCGGCAGAAAGCTCTCAGCTAGGCGGGCGATCGGTCCAGGTGGTGCGAACCGTATGTCCGCACCACCTTGGTAGTAGTGGCCCAGGCACGGTCGGATTGCTAGTCGGTTGCGTGCCACATGCCGTCGTGCCAGAGCACTGCTGGATCCTTCTTCACTTTGTGATAGCGACATTGCAAGACGCGTTCATTGCCGAAAGCAAGAAGCATCAACTCAACCTCAGTGATGACTCTGCCCTTCTTCCATTCGCCACGAAGCACTGCAACGCGGTCGGTGTTGCGTTTGTACTCAAGTTCGAGGTCTTTCCATTCACTGGACATGCCGTTTGCTGCGGGGAGGCTTCAGCGCACCTTGTACTTGTCCAGCTTGCTGATGGTTAGCGACTTTCCCAACTCGTTCTTACCTAAACCGCTCGGCGATGCGACGGATTTCGGGCCCCCGACCTTCACTTCGTACACTTTCCAGGTGCCGCAAAAGTCGTCCAGTCGCGACGTTCGAATATCATCACCATGGTGAACTGCCATAACCCCTCCATTGCTAGCGATTGATTTCGATCCTCAGCGCAACTGCGGCGCTGAATTCGTACTGGCTTGCTCTCACTAGTGCATCAACATCGCCGATCAAGACCGGGCCCGATGTTATTTTCTACTCTACCTTCGGTGGAACCCTGACCGTTGATTCGAACTTGGCAGCTAGTGGCCTTGTTTAGCCTCTGTTTGACCAGCGCCGTCGCGCAGCCGCCAGGGGCAACGCCGGGCCGGGAAGGCGATGCGCTGCCGTCGGCGCAGTGGCAGCTGCACGAAACGCGCCCGCCCTCGAGCGGTGATTTGCTCCCTGACCCGCGTGTCGATCCCTGGTCCGGCGGCCTGCTGCAGGCGTCCCGAGCGCCGCAGGCGGGTTCGGCCTATAGGCAATTCTGGCGGTGGCCGAAGATGCTGCAGCCCGAGCACCAGCTGCGCCACACACTGTCCGCATCGACCACACCAACGCGGCGCCTGCTGAGCGCCGTCGCCGCTGGCGCGCTATTCCAATGGCAGTCCAGAGCGCTGGAGTCCGGACTGGCCTATTGCGCGGCTGGCGTCGCCGCAGCAGGGCTGGGTCAGCGTTCGCTGGCCACTGTGCTGCTGCAGCGCGCCGGGCCAATGCTGGTGGCCGAGCGCAGCTGGTATCCGGCCGCCGTATGCACCTTGCGTTTGGCTGAGAATCACTTCGTGCAAGCGCAGCTGGCGCAGGCCGAAGAGGCCTTTGTGAGGGCCGCCGACCTCGCCGAGCGCTCGCAGCTGGCCCGAGCGAGAGCGCTGACCCGCAACGGTTTGGGACTGCTTGCACACCGCAGCGGGCATATCGACCAGGCCGCGGCGCACTATCAAGCGGCCGGGGCGATCTGGGAGCAGATCGGCGATGCGGTGGAGGCCTTCAAGATCGCCCACAACCTGGGTGGGATCTGCTACGTGGAATTGGACGCCGCCTGCGCCGAGTCCCGCTTCCGCCACGCCCTGGCCCTGTCGCAGGGCGTGGTGGAACTGCGCTTGCGTGCCAATACGCAGCTGGCGCTGGCGCGACTGCTGGCGCAAACCGGACGACTGCGCGAGGCGCTGGACTACTACCTCAGCGCCGCTGACAGCTTCGTTGAGCACACGCCCGACACCGCCCACGAAGCGGAAGGACTGGGTCGCGCCTGGCGCGGACTGGCGCAGACCTATCAGGCGCTGGGCGAGTTGCCGCGCGCCCGGGCCCTGGCCGGTCGAGCGCTGGATCTGTTTCTGCGCGTTGCTCATCTGGCCGAGGCCAACGCCACGCGGGTGACACTAGCCTCCATCGAGCGCGAGCAGGGCAGTACTGACGCGGCCACGGCGCTGCTGGCGGAGGTCATCAATTCCGATTCGCCTGCACCCGCCGTGCTTGCCGCGGCACTGATCGAGTCGGCTTCGATATCCGCAACTAGGGCCAGCAGCACGGCGGCGCCCCTGCTGCAGCGCGCCAGGCAGCTCGCGCAGCCCGGATCGCGACTGGACTATGCCTGGTGGCGGGCCCAGGCCCTGCTGGCAGTGCAGCAGCAGGACCATTCGGCAGCGCTGGCGGCGTTGTCCAGCGCCGAGCAGATCGCGCAGCAAAACGCCGATCTGGTGGAAGAGATCGATACCCGGCTGGCGCGCATCGATCTGCTCATTGACCTCGGTCAGTCGCAGCGCGCGAGCGAGCACATCGCCGGCTGCCAAACACTGATCGCCGCTCTGCGTACCCAAATCATCGGCGAGGACCTGCAGCGCGCCTGGAGTCTGCTGGGTCGGCGATTGAGTGAGCTGCAGATGGATCTGGCGGCGCTGAGCGCGCCGTCCACCAGCACCCATCTGCCACTGCTACGAGACCTGGATCGGCAAGCAACTGCAGCGTTGGTCAACACCAGCGAGGATCATCCTGATCCGGCGGCCGGCGAGCTTAAGCGCGCCTTGCGATTGCTGCGCGAAAGGCTGGCCGTCGCCCCGGCGCAGCAGCAACAGCGGCTGCTGGAGGAGATCCACGTCCTGATCACCCGCCTGTCCGCGTTCGACAGAAAGGGCGCTCCAGCAGATGCAGACGCGAGCAGATTCGGAGCGCAGTTCCCATCGTCGCTGCCCGAAGGTATCGCTGCGCTGCGCTACTACGTCACCAAGCGCGCCGTCCATCGCTGGATACTGCAGGGCGACACCTACTCCTACGTCCGCATCGCCCGCAGTGCCGAGCTGGATGGGCTGGTCGAACGGTTCAGGCGCGCATTGAGCGACCCGCACAGCCAGGGCAGCGCGGCTATCGCCAGCGAACTGGGTCGTGCGCTGCTGGTTGATTTCAACGCGTCCGCAGCGAGCCGGGTCGTGATCATCGCCGACAAGCAGCTTTGGTCCATTCCCTTTGCCGCGCTGAAGACGGCACAGGGGCGCAATCTGATCGAGGATGCGCCGCTGGAGTACGCGCCTTCGCTGGCCAGCATGGCGCTGGCGGCGGCAGCAGCGCCCATTGCCTCTATCAGCATCTTCGCCGATCCGCAAACCGATCTGCCAGGATTCGATCAGCCGCTGGGCGCACTTCCGCACGCACGCGTGGAGGCCGCGCAGCTGGCCCGACTGTTGCCCTTCGCCGCGACGCCGCTGCACGGGCCCGAGGTCACCGCCAGCCGATTCCTGGCCAGCCTCGCGGCCTCGACCGACGTGGTGCACTACTCCGGTCACGGCAGTTTCGATTTCGTCCGTCCCGAGCGCGGCGGCCTGTGGC
This sequence comes from Gammaproteobacteria bacterium, assembly GCA_030430155.1. Taxonomy (GTDB): domain Bacteria; phylum Pseudomonadota; class Gammaproteobacteria; order Xanthomonadales; family SZUA-5; genus SZUA-5. Next base: position 66,121 of record JAUIFV010000002.1, on the reverse strand, counting down.
TGGCAGCCGAGGACGGGCAGGAGTCCGGCTATCTGCACTTCAGTCGCCTGCGCGAGGTGCGCTCGGACACCCGGCTGGTGGTGCTCAACGGCTGCGGCACCGGCGTCAGCCCGCTGCACGACGCCGCCGGCGCTCTCGGCTTCGCTCGCGAATTCCACGCCGCCGGCGTACCCGCCGTCGTTTCCACCCTCTGGGCCACCAGCGACAGCGCCGCCGCCGCCGTTTCCCTGCGCTTCTACGGCGCCCTCATCGACACCGTAGACCTGCCCTCCGCCCTGCGTCTGGCTCAGCTCGAGTTGCTCGGCTCAGGTCGCTATCAACACCCGTTTTATTGGGCGGGGTATCGGTTGGATCGTGTGCGGAGGCCGGGCGGCGAGTCTGAGTGATCGGCGCCCGGTAGGCGCCGGTGTCGCTCGCGCGCGCCGGGCTAGTCGTTCGGGCGCTGGATCAGCTGGAGTACCTGTTTGAGCTGCTGCAGGCGCAGGCTGCGATCCTTGATCGAGTACAGATCCGTGCAGAATTGCTGATGGAAGGCCGAACCGGTGATGCTGGTCGAGCCTGCGCGCCTAATCGCGCTGTCAATTTGACGTCGCAGCTCCGTGTTCTCGACACATTTCTCCGAGACGAAGTTCATCAGATGCTCGGTATGTCGATTGGTTTCCAATTGACGCAGCTCGGCAAGTTTGTCATCCACAGACGACGCCTTGTTCTTCTCATCGCTCGCTCCGACTGGCCCTGAAGTGTTAGCGATCTCTCTCAGTCCACGCACCCTGGCGTCCAGGTCACGGCATGTGCTGCCTTCGCTATCGCTGCAACGGGCCTTGGCGAATTGCGCAGCGACCTCCAGCGCCAGCTTGTTGCCGATGAATTCGTTCACTGCCGCTTCCTGTTCTTTCCGCTCCGTCTTGATCGCCGCTTGAACATCACTGGCCGACATTGCGATCAGTCCGGTGTCGCCGACCTGCGTGGGGTTGGCGATCTCGTCCACGTTGAACTCGACGAAGGCGTAGCTGGTGGCGTCTCCGCTGCATTCGCTGACGCTGGTTCCCGGGCCCTTCTCGTTGCTCTTGACGCACAGCTGACTCATCCGCAGCGCGCTCAAGCTCGCCTTGCGCTGCGATTCGTCAAAGGGTGCGGAGTGGCCCTTGTAGCGATCGACCAACATCAGCATTTGACGACGGATCGGCTTCAGATCGGCGTTCTCGGCGAATTTGCCGCGCCGAACGACCACGAAGCGCCCGCTAAACTCCTCCACCGCACCGCTGGCCAGCAGCAGCCTTTCCATGGCCAGCGGCTGGTCGCGATAGCGCTTGAAGGCGTTTGAGACCGTCGGTCCGATGGCCGAGCCCAACGTCCCAAGCACGGTCTTGGCTCCCGCTTCCACCACCTCCACTAGACCAGGGTCCTCGGCGGCCAGAGCGATCTCCCTTTTCAGCAGCGCGCCATCGACTTCAAAGATGCGGATCTCGACCCGGTAAGAGGTATCGGATTCATGGGTAAACAGCACCCGCTCGGCCTCGTCCAGCGGAATCAGCGAATGGTCCATGCTGTCCAGATGCAGGACCGAGCTCTTGAAGTATTTCTTGCCGCGAAGCTCCAAAGGATCGTCCGGGTTGAGCGAGGAGATCGTGGTCAATATCCACAGCTCCTTGTCGATCAGATTGTCTTTCTCAACACGTGAGATCCCGCGCAATGACGGGCCATTACCAGTGGCCGAGTCGATTGGCGTTTGCCGCAACAGCTCGCCCGGGTTGACGCGGCCAAGCTGGATGCTGAATTTGCTGTCGTTGCTGACGAAGACCACATTCTGACCATACTGCGCGCCGGTTTCGGTATCGCGGGGCCGGTGCCATCGGCTGGCGGAATCGTCCGCCGGCGATGGGGCAGTTTGCTCATAGACATGAGCGCGGGTGCCGTGCCGGGTATGCCCACAGGCGGTCACCAGGAGGGTAATCATCAACAGCATCAGGATTGTTCTAAGCATCGTTGTTCCCCTGTCCGAAGCGCATTGGGTTCGCCGCCGGGCGCGCGCTCGCTGCGCCTAGCGGAAAATGCGGATGTAGCGCTGCACCAGCGACGGTGCACGCGTTTTGCGCATAACCCCGTCACCGCTGAGGCTGTCGCGACTGCCAGCGGCGTTGGTGTTGCCTTCAATGGTCTGCACGGCCTGGCCAGGGCGCTGATCGGCCCGCACGATGCCGATATGGGAGAAGTCAAAGGTGACGAAGTCGCCACGCCTGGCTAGTTGGCTTTCGTCCAGTAGCTGCAGCTTCCACTGCTGCGCCCAGGACTCCCAGCCGAAGGCCCTGGCGTCGCGGCAGCGCACCCGCTCGACCTGGGCCAGCGTCAGCTTGGGGCGGTCGAAGTATTCACCGACAGCCGCGCGCACCTCGTCCTTCTCCAGCCACTCCCGCAGCACCCAAGCGGTAAAGGCGGCGCACCAGGGCCAGGGACCGGGCGGCAGCCAGGTCGCGCCCTGATACTCAACGATCCGCGCCCCGGCATTGATCCCTTCCTCGGTTTGTCCCACCTCCTCTTCAGCAATGGCGAGCAGGCTATCGATCAATTCCTTCATGGTCTGATTCCTTTGGTGGGGAGTGCAGGCTTGCGGTTGCCAAACTCATCCGGCGACATGCCCGTACACCTAATGGTGTGCCCACCTACCCATTCCTCTCACTGCGATGGCCTATTGCCGCTTGTCGCTACGGGTGAGAGGAATCACTTGCCGGCAACACTGATCTCAATGAGCGCTTCGTTGCGCACCGCGTGCGGCGACGTTCACCGGATGAGCAACAAACGGGAGCCAAACGATGGAGTTGATTTCGCAATGGAGTAATTGGCGTGAAGTGATCGGTCGTCGCGCGCAACAGCGCCGCTACATAAACGAGTTTCTGCAGACCCGACCGGCAATCGCCTACCTTGGCGACTCCTGGTTTTCCACCCCGCTGTATCCCAACCTGGCCAAGCAGAGCGCCCGAAGCGTCGACGGATTGGGCTTCGTTGCCGGAAAGCCGGGAGGTCTGGCCGCACAGCTGTTCTCCGAATCGCAATTGAAATCGCTGCGAAAGCGCCTGATCGCTTATCCATTTGACGTGCTGGTCGTCAGCGCCGGAGGCAACGACAGCCTCTCGCGGAGACTGGAGAAGGTGTTTGCCGCCGAGAACGGTCCACTTTCCCCGCGCCAAGCCTTCGACAAGGTGGTGCGCTTTGGCATCTTTAGCAATCGCAGCGAGGACGGCGGATTGCTGGAGCGCTACCAGGCCATGCTCGAAATGGCTGCCGAGGTGCAAAAGGAGCGGCCGCATTTCCGCGTCGTCGGGCACGGCTATGCGCCGCTGAAGCGGATCGGTGCCAAGGCCGAACTGACGGTCAGGAACGTGGGATTGATCGCTTTTGTCAAGGGCGACGTGGGGCCGTGGCTGTGGAACGTCATGGAGCGCCTGCTGGAAAACAAGCAGGCTGGCCGTGAGTTCGCTCAGATGCTGCTGGTTGAAGGCTTTCGAGACCAGGTGCTCAATCCGCTGCGCGACGCCCACAGCACGCTGTTTGATTTTGCCGATTTCAGCACTGTCGCTGAGGCCGCTACGGATGAGTTCTGGAACGACGAGATTCACCCGACCGAATCCGGATTCGCCACCCTGGCGCCGAGACTGAATAAGGTCATCGCCGCCGCCTTGCCGCCCATCAAGCAGGGAGCTGTTGCCTAAGCAGGGTCAACGGAGAGCAGGCTTTTTGGGGGAGGCCATGAGCGAAGAGCAGCAAGGCGTCGTCGAATCGAACGCAGGGGACGAACAGGGTGCGCCGCCGAAGCGCAGCGCCAAACGCGGTGCCGTCGCTCCGGCGACCAGGGGCCAGGCCGACTTCATGACCACCTTCGGCTGGGCCGGGCGCTTTTTCTTAAGCGCTTCGGCGGTGGCCGTCGCGCTGATGCTCTACGGATTCTTTTCCGAGTCAGCGCTGCTGCAGTTCACCGGCCTGCCGCAGCTGAGCGCGGACATGTACGAACTGGCTGAACTGGGCGCGCGGGCGATCATGGACAGCCTCGCTTCGGCCAAGAGCTATATCGTGTGGTTTGGTGCGCTGCTGGGGCTTGGCGTCCTGGCCTGGGCCTCGCGTGATCGCCATCCGGTGGGCGGCGTCGTGCTGCTGCCGCTGGCGCTGATGCTGGCGCAGGTATCGGTCGGGCTGGTGCTGGTCAGCTTGGTCGGTGCGCTGGTCTACACCAATACGCTTTCCACATCGGCCGGCAATCGCGCCTACCTGGCTCAGGCACAGGCCGTGGTGCGCGCGGTGCGCTCACATCCCGACTGGTCGCCGCTGCTGGAGCAGGAGGCGATCGAAAGGCTCACCTACAAGGTCTGGCCTTGGTGGGTGTGCGATGGCAATGTCACCGGCTGGTTCTGTGGCCTGGACCCGGTCGTTGATGGCCCGCCGGATCGCTGGGAGATGGCCGCGGGTCGTGACAGCCATTCTCAGCGCACGGCGGCTGTCGACAAGGATCAATACGGCTTTCCCGTGCGCCGTACTGTGGCCGCCCAACAGCGCGCCCGCGACGCCTTCGGACTGCTTTTCGCGATCACGCTGTTTGCTTTTCCGCTGGTTATCACCATGCGCCGCTGGCGCAGCTGGCTGGAAGACAGCGCGCATATCATCCCCAAATACGGCTGCCGCGCGGTCAAAGAACGACTGCTCCTGGCGCTGAGGCGTGAAAGACGCAACGGTTCGGCTGCCCTGATCAACCGAGCCAGACTGAAACGCCCCTGGCTGGCCTATTTCAACGCCAGCCGCAATCTGGTTGAGCCTATTCTGGTTGGTCTGGTCTTGGTCAGCACCGCGCTGCTGCCCAGCGCCTACGGCGTGCTCGCGCGTGGCACCGTGGGCTATCAGCAGGTCATCGTGCGGCTCAAGCCGCAAGGCGAGGAGTCTTTGCGCATGGAGGCGATGCGCAACGCCAACGCGGGCCAGGGTAGCACGCTCGAACACAGCACCCTGGCCAGCGGCTGCGGTGCATCGAGTTATGCACTGGGGTCGGAAATGCGTGCCGCACTCGTCGTCCCGGCAGGATCCGATCCAAATGGCGACAACCCTGGCAATAGGGGCAACACGAGCGCTGCGGACGCAGCAACGGAGCAAGCGGCGGCAAGGGGTCAAGACTCCAACGATGGCCCTGCGCCAGATGATCCGAATGACGACGGAGGTTCTGACCATGGCAAGGGCAACGGCCAGCTGGAGCCGACCGGCGGCTCGCAACCCTGGGGCTGCGATGTAGAGGATCTGTACCGGTTGGATCAGGCTATAGACCGCTACCGCGAGCATTGGCGCGCGGTCATTCAAGCCGACGACAGGGAGCTCCAGAGTCGGCTCGCTGTATTCGAACAATCTGTGCAGGCCCTGTTCGCCAGAGTCGGTGAGATGGGTTGCACCGAGGCCTACCGTCAGCTTTGGCTGCTGGCACCAACCCCCGATGAGGCGGGCGCCATGCCCGATCTGGCCGACGCCTATTGGGACTCGTGGCGCCAGCATGACCGCTATAGTCCGGTGCGCTTTGGCTATCTGCTGGCTTATCCGCGCGGCAGCAGCAGCGACATACTGCGCATTTTCACCCCGCTCGCGCTGAATGGGAGAGATCACCGCATCGAGGCTCAGATTGAGGAAATCCCGCGCGAGTGCGTTGCCGCGATCGACCTGCGTTCAGACGAGCGCCGCCGCGCCGTAGAAGAGACCATGGATATGCTGGTCGCTAACCCGAACAGCGACGTGGTACCGCAGCTGTGGCGCTATCCGACTCCCCATGCGCTGGACGGACTGGTCAGTCTGGCCCAGGCCGAGTACGTAGCGATGCCGCGAAAGCTCCTGTTGATCACCCAGATCGGAACGCTGCTTCGGGTCATCGCGTCAGAGCACCCCAGCAATCATGCCGCGCTGCATGTCCTGATCGGTATGGTTGACGCCGGCTTGCCCGGGCAGGGCCCGCAGGATGACAAAGGCGGGGCCTCGGATCGCGGGCGCCGCGCAGGCGACGCCAGCGCGGGCAGGGTAGGGCAGGCACGTGCGGCAGCATCGGCGCTGCGGCTCTCGGCCAATCCTTACGCGGGCGTACTGGTTTCGCGCCTGCTTGAGGAGCGTGCAAGAAGCGATGGCCCTACGGATTGGTCGGCGGCGCTGGGTGAGGTTGCTGGCGACTTGACCACAACGGCGGGGTTCTTGGCGAACGACCTGGCCAAGGCGCTGCGCCGGGATCCGCCAGCCGCTTCTTGTCTGGTTGAATCGCCAGGCAGCGACTGCGACAACACGCCGGTAGTCGCCCTACAGCGATTGGACCGATTTCTGGGCGAGGTCGCCGCATCGAGCACCGCCAATCACAGTCAGCGGCTGGCGGCCTGCACCGCTTTGGGCCTATCCGGATCCAGCACGGCGCTGGACCAGGTCCGTGCCCTGGTGCGCCAGTTCGCTGCCAGTCCCAACCCCAGCTGGCTGCTATTCGAAACCTGCCTGCAGCGCATGCCCAGTGTGCTGAATGCGCAGGATCGCCGGCTGCTGCGTGAACTGGCACGAGGGCGCCGGTACTCGAGCCTGGATAACGCTTCCTCGGCGGCCGATCCGAGTATGCCCGATAGCCTTCGAACAACCGCACTAGGCGAGCTTTATGAAGCCTCCTTGGAAGCTGAGGATGAGCTCATTTTTGAGCTGCTTTGGGATCCAAGCCGGGCGGTTGTGGAGCGGGCAGCGCTGCTAGCCGAAGACGTCGACCCGACGCGATTGGGCAATCGGCTGGCCGAGTGTGGGCTGGTCGAGGCGCCAGACGCTCGCTCCATTGCCTGTCTGCACGCGCTGCTGTTGCTGGATGAGCGCGAGGACGGAGACAGCGGTCTGACCCAACGGGTAAGTGGATTGATAACGCAGTGGCGCGAGCGGGCGCAGTTGGCCGAAGATCAGGCCCAAGCCGACCTCATCGCCAGGGCGACGAGCACCGCCTGTGAGGTGATGGTTGAGTTCCGCTCGCGCAAAGGCATTGAGGCCAGACTTTGGCTGGAGCGAAATGCGGATTGCGCCTTGCAGCAGATGCAGGCCGCGGCTAGCGCAACGCGCCGCGAGCGTTGGGAAGCGCACCGCGAAGCATTCCTGCGCTTGCCGCACGGATCAGACAGCGCAGCCGGGGAGGCGCGTATCAAGTCGCTCGACCGGGCCGCCCGTGCGGGCCAGGTAGCCGAGTTTGCAGCGGCGTTGGAGAGCGCCGGCACCGACGACGAGGTCGTCTCCACGCTCACGGCACTGTTCGACGTCGGCGCAGCTTCGGCCGGCATTCCTGCGCCCATACGCGTGCTCGCCTACGAGCATCTTGCCGGCACAATTGCAGAGCGGATCCACACCCAGACGGTCGATCTGTACATCAATGAGATTCATTCGCCGCGGCTGGTTCTGGCCAGCGCCCAGTACCTTGAAAATGGTCCCTTCGACACCGCGGCCGAAGCGCTGCTGAACTGCGCTGAGGACGTGCAGCGTCCTTACCCCAACCGCCTGCGTTGCGTGATGGGATTGCCGCTGCTGCAGGAAGGACAAATCGGCGGACCGTCATTCGCCGCGCGACTGCAGGGGCTGGCTGCGCGCCCGCCGTCGCCACCGCCAGAATTGGACACTGCCGAACAAAGCCAACTTTGGCAACGCAGCGTGGCCAGGGCGCAGGCGGAATACCTGGCGCGCGGTCTGGATCTGCAGATCGACGGCTCGGTATTGGAACTGCAGCCTATCGCCGCGGAGGGCGAGGACGTGATTCGCTGGTTGCTGCATGTGCAGCAGCTGAGCGAGTTCCTGCGCGGCCGTATTGCCGACTTCGACGCCGATCCGGCCTTTGAAGTGCAGTCCATCGACGAGTTCATATCGAACACCAAAGACACGCTGGCGCTGTACCGGGCGCTGCTGCAAGGGGAGGGTTCTTGATGTCTGATCAGTCGGCGAAACACGCATCCACCGAAATGCGCTGGGGCTTGGCCCTGTCCGGCGGCGGCATCCGCAGCGCCAGTTTTGCGCTCGGCGTGCTCAAGGCGCTCGCTTCCTGCAAGATGCCAGCCTCCCTACCTGGCGCCAGCGGGTCAGCTGCTGGCAACCCGCCCACGCGACTATCCGTGTTGGAACGGCTGCAGATCATGAGCACCGTTTCCGGCGGCGGCTTTACCGGTGGGTTTCTGACCCGGCTGTTGCTGAAGCTGAACATGAGCGAGGTCGCTGCGCTGCTGCGCGAGAGCCAGCCTGGCTCGGATCAGCGTGATCCGCCGGGCGGGCTGTCCTGGATGCGCGCCTATTCAAACTACCTGACGCCGCGGAAAGGGCTAATGGGTGGCGACACCCTGGCGCTGCTGGGTCGCATCGCCGGGCCGATGCTGATTGTGCAACTGATGTTCGCCGTACTTGGGGTCGCGGCCGTTTGCGTGATGCTGGCTGCGCTCGCTTTGCTGATGATGCTTCCGGGCAGCCTTGCCAACGGTGTCAGCGTGATCATCGCGTTGTTCTCGGCCGTCTTTGTGCTGGTTCTGGTGCACAGCGTTCCGAAGAGCGAACGGCCGAAAGCGACTTGGTTGAACATGGAACATCATCCCAAGCTGATGGCGGTCAACTGCTTCCTGATCGCGATGATCCTGCCTGGCGTTGATACGCAGGTGCGTTCGCTGCACGACTACTGGCCGACGATACCGATTCTGGGATTCGTGCTCCTGATACTTGCGCAATGGACTCGCATCCGCGCGCGCAGCGGCGGGTGGTGGCCAGTTGCTACGCTGGCCTCCTCGGCGGTGGTTTTCGGCGGGCTCTATGCCACAGTTCAGATCGCCGAGGTCGCCGACAGACAGCTGGGTGCACATGCCAGCGTACTGGTTTACTTTGTTTTCGCGCCGTCGGCTCTGGCGGTGGTCGCCTATCTGGCGCTTAGCGTTTTTCAGGTCCTGGCCGGCGCGGCCGTCAATTCCCTGGAACGAGAGATCTGGGCGCGTTCCTGCGGCCGCTGCGTGGCAATGCTGTTGGTCGGCTGGACGCTGCCATTGACGATCATCGTCGCCACTCCGCTGTTGCTGGCTGAAGTGGAACGGCAGGTCTCATTGGCCGCACCGGCCATCGGTTCCTGGCTTCTGGCGTTGGCATCAAGTGTCCTGTTCCAACGCCACAGCCAGAAGCCTGCGCAGACATCGGCGGGACGGTGGACTGCACTCATCGGTGTCGTCCCCTATCTGCTGCTCCTGCTGCTGTTCATCGCCATTGCTCAAGTGGCATGGTTGCTGCTGAATGCCGCGTTCACAGGCAACCTCGGTTCGCTGGCGGAGCTGGCAGGCCTGTTGCAGATTCTGGCAAGCATCGAGTTCTTCTATGTCGGAGTGCTGCTGCTCCTGGCCTTGGTTTTTTCCGCCATCATTGATGCCAATCGGATCGGCAACAACATGTTCTACGCCGATCGCCTGGCCCGGGCTTTTCTTGGTGCGGCGCGCAACGCAAGCGAGCGGAAGCCAGAGGCAACCACCGGTTTTGATCCGGACGACGATGTTCTGCTGGCAGAATCACATGGCCCGTTTCCGGGGCTGCAACACCTGATTTGCACGGCGGCCAACGTCGGCCGCAACGCCCCGCTGGACTGGCAGGATCGTCGCGCTGCTTCCTTCGTGTTGTCAGCCAAAGGCTCAGGGCACGAGTCACCTGAGCTGCGCAAGAGCGAGATGGCCAAACCTATGAAGCTGGATGCCGCGCTGGGCAGTCAGCGCGCACTGGCCGCACAGCTCAGTCTGGCGCGGGCGATGGCGATCTCCGGGGCTGCGGTCAACCCAGGTGCGGGCTTTGTGTTCACTCCGGGATGGCGGATGCTGTTGACCGTGTTCAACGCTCGGCTCGGCTGGTGGGTGCCCAACAACGCGGTGGCAGCGACCGGTCGGCGCAAGTTCCTGCAATGGTTTCCACTACTGGCTGAATTCTTTGGCTACACCGATCTGGATTCGGCAAACGTCCATCTTTCTGACGGCGGACATTTCGAGAACCTCGGCATCTATGAACTGGTGCGGCGCCGCTGTCGGTTCATCATTGCGACCGATTGCGGCGCAGACCCCAACTATGAGTTCGAGGATCTGGGTCGCGCGGTCAGACTGTGCCGGGTCGATCTTGGCGCTGAGATACGTATCGACGTTAGCGGAATAAGCCCCGATGGAGGCGGCCGCGCAAAACGCGCTTGTGCGGTTGGAACGATCAACTATGTCGATGGCGCACAGGGCATCTTTCTGTTGCTCAAGCCCGTGTTGACCGGACAGGAGCCGGCAGATGTCCGTCAGTACGCCGTGTCCAGTCCCAAGTTTCCGCAGCACAGCACAGCGGACCAGTTCTTTGATGATGCTCAATTCGAAAGCTACCGGCAGCTAGGATTCGTCGTGGCGGCTGAGGCATTGCGCCCGCTATTCGCGCGCGACGGTACAGACGGTCAGGAAGAGGAGTTGCTCAATCGCCTGGTTCGAGCCTGGACGCCAGCTGCGCCGGTAAGCGATAGCGCTTTTTCGCATCACGCACAAACGATCGCAAGAATCTTTGAAGAACTGGGCAAGGACCCGGAACTTGCGTATCTGGTCGATGAGTTCTATCCCGAATGGGGACCGGTTGCCCTGGCTTCCAGCGCCAATGCCGAACCGGAGTTGCCCAGCGACTCGCGCCTGCTCATACGCGGATTCGGGTTGTGCCAGTCTTTGATCCAGCTCATGGAGCAGGTTTTCCTGGATCTGAAACTGGATCGTTTCCACGATCATCCCGACAACCAGGGCTGGATGAACGTGTTCCACCATTGGAGCTGGTCGCCCACCTTCCGCCTGACCTGGGTGCTGACCCAAAGCATCTTCGGCGCCCGCTTCGTTGATTTCTGTGAGCGGCATCTTGAGCTCGATGAGGCGGTGGAGTCAGGTCGCGTGGTTCCATTGGAGTCCAAGTTGGAGCCTGGATTGGGTCTAGCGGCACTGCGTGCAGCAGTCCAAGGTCAGGATGGGCAAGGCAACGATGTGCAGGCTTGCCTGAATCACTACGAGATCGACTTGATCGAAACACATATCGATCAGCTGGCAAAGGACCCGGAATGTGCCTCAAAGTCATACCAGCTGTGCGTATTTTCCTATCCACTGCGTGTCAAGCAAGGTGATCGAAGGCTAAGCGTCTGCGTTGGCTATTCGGTGCTAGAACGCTCGATTGGGGAAGAGGATCCAGATCAAGAATGGCGCTTGCTGGCCATCAGGATCCGTGACCATCTACGCAAGCTTGGTCACAGCCGGCGCTTCCAGGCAGGTCTTGCCAAGATTGGCGTCATCGCAGATGGCGAACGGATGCTTGAACAATACGGCGAGTTGAAAGTCACCAGGTCAGCCTTGAATGACTTTGCAGCTGAATTCAATCGTATGGCAAGCGTGGTTCAGCCGAGTACTCAGAGTTCCCCGCCCGTGGTCAACGACTGAGTCTGACCGATATCCCCGCAACGGATCTGGCGGGCATACTTGCACGACGCAGCTGGCGGCCGATCGCGGTCGCCAGCAAGTCGTTTTGCAAACCTGAAGGACCGAAGTCATGTCGCTACTCAGACTGTTCGTTGCCGTCACGCTTGGCGTGGCCGGCCTGAGCACTGCCCAAGCCCGCGAATTCACCTGCGAATCCCAAGACCGCCGCCGCGCCGAATGTGCCGCTCCGGAGCGCGGCGCGATTCGGCTGCAGCGGCAGTTGAGCAAGACCGATTGCGTGGAGGGGCGGACCTGGGGGCAGACCGGGAGCGGGGTTTATGTGAGCGGGGGTTGTAGAGCGGTGTTCTATGTGGAGGGGCGCGGCGCTGTGCACTCGGCGCCGGGGCGGGATCGGGATACGCAGCGCGATCGCGGGCTGCCGTCGACCTTCGGTAGTCCGCAGTCTGGGCGCCGTTCTTCGTACGGGCATGGCGATGTGGTCGGCGAGCGGCAGGTCGTGGCGCAGAACACGCTGGTGGAGCGGGGCTATGAGTTGCTTGGCTCTGTTGACGGGCCGGATCGGCGCTGGACCTATTTCTACACCCCGGATCGACGCCAATGTCTGCAGGCGGTGATTTATCAGGGGCGGGTCAGTCAGATTGATGCGGTCGGCCAGAGCCAATGCCGACGCGGCGATCTGACCGTGTGGGGCGCGGGCAGCGCGCAGCGGGCCGCCGATGGCTATCGGGATGACCGTCCTGACAGCCGTTACGACGAGCGTCGCGATGGCCGCTACGAGGAGCGCGGCTATGACGATCGCGGCTATGACCCGGGCTACGATGATCGCCGCCATGATGATCGCTACGACAACCGCAGCGGCTACAACGATCACTACCGCTACGAGGATTTGATCGGCGCGCGGGCGTCCAGCGCCGAAGCCGATCTGCAGGCGCGCGGCTATCGCTATCGGCGCACCGACAGCGGCCGTCGCAGTGACTACGTCTACTACGAGTCGGCCGATCGCCGGCAGTGCCTGCGCGCGACCTTGCGGGATGGCCGCTACGTCGACATCGTCGAGCGCGATCGTAGCGATTGTCGGTAGAAGGGCGAGGGCCCAGGGCGGGAGGGCCCAGGGCCCAGCTGAGGACCGCGGGCGTCTCGCCGACACGGCCCCTGATCGCCCGTCCAAGCCAACGAACAGCATGCGGGCAGGATGCCCGCGGTCAAAGGCGTGTTGCGAGCGGAGCCTGCCTCGGCTCTTCTGGGCCCTAAGCCCTCGGCCCTGGGCCCTCAGGCGTTTGCCCCGCCATTGCCATCGCCTTCTCCACCCACCCGGACTGACGCTGGCGCCAGGCGCTGATCGGGTCGCCTTCGGGCAGGTAGTCGGTGCCGAGGATGGCTTCGGCCCAGAGCAGGCAGGCCAGCACCAGCACGTCGGCGCCGCCGATCTGCTCGCCGGAGACGCAGGGTTGCTGGGTGAGCAGGGCGCGCAGCGGTTCCAGGGTGGCGTTTAGCACGGCGCGGTATTTCTTCTCTTCCTGCGCCAGCGCCTCCAGCGACACGCCCAGGCGCTGTTCGCGGCTGGCCTTGAAATAGGCCTGATCCTCGCCTTCGAGCAGGTCGCAGATCTTCGGTGCGACGACTTTGAACACGCCGGCGAGCAGGCTGCGGTCGACCCAGGCGCGCACAAAGCCGAGTGAATGATCGCCGGGGGTGAGCAGCGGCGCCTGCGGGTAGCGCTGCTCCAGGACGTGCAGGATCTGCCAGCTGTCGCTGGTCACGCTGCCGTCGATGTCCACCAGCACCGGCACCAGCTTCTGTTCGGAAAAGGCAATCTTGGCTTTGTCGGTGAAGCGCACCAGCTCACTGCGATAGTTCAGATCCTTGTGCGCCAGGGCCAGCTTCACCCGAAAGCAAAAAGGGCTGAAGCGCTGATTGGGCTGGCTGGCGACCAGGTCGTACAACACGCGTTCGCTCATTCCTGCTCCTTCTTGATCGACAGCAATCATGGCCGCCGAGCATAGCGCGGGACGGTGAATGCTCTGCGAGTGCGATCAAGTCAACAGAATGTAAATTTGGCTGAGAGAATTCGCGTGCACGGCACAGTTTGCGTCTGTGGGTGCCGCTCCGGGCCCCGCAAACGCCAACCGCCATGCAGGGAGTCCCATGAATACGGCCCTACGCAATACCTTGATACTCGTCGCGCTGGCCTTTGTCGCCGGCATGATCTTCTGGCAGTCCAAGCAACCCGGGACCGAACCGGCATCAACCGAAACGGCTTCCAACGGATCGACTGCCAGCAGCACGCCCCCCAAGGCGGTGGTGGACGCGGTGATCGAGAAGTCTGGCGATATCGGCGTTTGCGACGCGAAGTCGGCGTGGTTTCCGCACTCGCAGACCCAGCGCACTGACGACTCGGCCTTTCCCAACAGCAGCAACTGCGATTTCCACCAGTGGGCCTGGCAGAACTTCCTCTGGCTGACCCAGGATGTCGACGGTCAGCCGCGCTTTTTGAGCTTTGCCACGCCGGAGTCGCTGCTCGGCAATGAACGCACCGGGATGCTGCCGCGGATGGCCAAGAGCGATGCCACCGAGAGCCTGGACGAGTACCTGCAGGCCGGCACCGACGGCATCTTCGTCGCCCACAACGGCCGCTCGGTCTATTACTCGCAATACTTGGACTCCACCTTCGTCAACTTCGTGCAGTCCAACAATCTCACCGACCCCAGCGCGCTGCAGGCGCTGATCGCGGCCGATCCAGCGACCAATTTCCCCATCGAAGGCACTGCGGGAGCGATGGAGCTGAAGGTCTCCTGGCTGGTGGTCACCGACGGCTTCGACGCCAGCGACATGTTCACCATGCAGACCGAGATCGCCAAGCTGGTCAATCGCGACGGTCAGATCGTGATCGATACCACGCAGACCGAGGAGGTCACCGTGGCCCTGGTCGGCTTCCATATCGCCGGCATCGTCAAAGGCCATCCGGAGATGATCTGGGCCACCTTCGAGCATCAGCGCAACGCGCCGAATGTGCCGGTCACCGATCCCCCGCTGACCCTGGATCAACCGGTGTCGGATCAGGACTACACCTTCTACACCGCCGGCACCACTCTGGCCGACTGCAACGTCAACAACGCCAGCGACGGCCAGCTCAAGCTGGACCAGCAGACTCAGACCTTGAGCCCGATCACCCAGGCCTGCCGGCAATATCAGTTCGGCAATGCCGCGGGCGTCAACACCATCAATGACAAGAACATCCAGACCCTGAATGCCTCCGTGGCCTCGATGTTTGATCCCGACGACGTGTGGAAGAACTACGCCGAGGTGGGTGCAGTGTGGTTCAAGGGCACCGATACGCTGCAGCCTGGCTTGTCGATCGCCACCGATGAGCTGCTGGCCGGCTCGCTGAGTCTGTCCAACGCCACCATCGAGACCTTCACCCAGGTCGCCAGCACCGAAAACAACTGCTTCCGCTGCCACAACACCATGCAGCAGTTCCCGCCGCAGGTCGATCTGCAGCCGCTGCCGGCGTCGAATCTGAACATTTCGCACGCGCTGCAGAACATCTATTTCTGGTCGCAAGAAGACGCGCAATAGCGCAGGGAGAAACGAATCATGGCAGCCTATTTTCGAGTTCACCCCAGCATTGCGATGGCCCGCGTGGGCAGCAGCGCGGAGTACTACCTGGCGCCGGAGACCGCGGCCGGGGAGATTGTCGACCAGACCTCCGGCTTGTTCGGCGGCCTGCCGGTGCAGGCCGGCACTGAAAGCACGCCACTGAACGCCGAGGGCTTCCGCGATGCGGGCAAGCAGCCCAAGCGCCAAGCGGCGCGATTCCGCCTGTTCGTCTACGAGCAGCCGCAGACCCAGTACCCCAGCAATGACCCGGGGCGCGAGGTCAAGGTCGGCGACAAGATCGACGGCAAGACCATCAGCGAGATCATCTGGACGGTGCATCTGGCCAACAAGAAGAACAACAACTACACCATTACCGACACCATCAATGGTCAGAAGAGCGAGTACGGCATCGAGTCCTATGAGAACGGCCACACGCCGCCGGTGCGCAACCCGCAGTACGGACCCGATCTGGACCTGAGCAAGCGCCGCCAGACGCTGGTCATCGACGCCGGCCCGCGTGCGCTGTACGCCAGCAGCAACGGCGCAACCACGCTGGCCTTCGACAATCAGACCACGCCCAGCTACGCCAGCGGCACCTCCATCGCCACCCAGCCCAACTATCCGGTCAGCTTTCCCGACGATCACTTCACGATGTTCAATCCGCTGGGCGCCATCAACACCCTGGGCGAGATGACCATCGAGGCCGGCAGCGGCCGGTTGATAGTCATCGGCGGCTACGGCCGTGCCAGCGGCGTGGAAACCGGCGGCAAGCCGCCGATGCTCTGCGACGCCATCGACAATGACGATTGGTTCGACGACACCTCCGACGGTCCGGTCCGCGCGACGGTGGTCTTCGACGATCAGTCGACGGTGGAGGCGGTCAACGGCTGGGTGGTGTGCACCGACCCCGGCTATGCGCCGCAGACCCGCAACGTGGTCTCGACCTGGGACGACATCTACGACACCTGGGTGCGTGATCTGGATCTGGTGCCGTCCCTGTACAGCGGCGGCAGCTTCTCGACCAGCTATACCAGCGCCTTCGATCAGGACGTGCTGCCGGTGTTCCACGGCGCCTTTTTGCAGCAGTGGAACACCAATCTGCCGCAGCAGGCGATCAATGGTCACGAGTACATGGCCAGTATCACTGCGGCCGACACGCCCAGCGCCAAGCTGCCCAGCTTCCAGCAGCTGATCCGCGACCCCAACAACGCCAGTGAGGACGATCAAGGGGTGAAGATGCCGCTGGCCCTGGGCGATGCGCAGAAGAGCTTCTTGTCGGTGACGCCCACCCAATACGCGCTGCTCAGTCAGTGGTATGCAGGGCAGTTCGTGGCTGCAGGGACGCCGCTGGGCGCGGGCGAGAAGCTCGACCGCGTGAGCATGGAAAACTGCCTGGGTGGACGCTATTCCCCCGGTATCGATCTGACCTTCATCGTTCGCGATGTGAATCTGTATGCGCAGAGCTGGACCGGAACCACGGGTCCATTCCGCATCAACCGCGCCGAGCTGGAGTACGCCAATGCCAACAAGAGCGCGCCTTTCCTGACCGTGGGCTACGTGCCCTTGCGCACCGCGCCGGTGGAGCCGGGCGATATCTGCAAATTCATGTCGCAGCCTTGGCACACCGATTACAACAGCTGCGCTACGCACACCCCCGATCCCAATCCGACCGGCAACAACACCTTGTACTGGTCGTGGCCAGCGCAGCGGCCAGTGGCCGTCTATCCGGCCGATCGCTGCACCTATGACGGCAGCAGCGGGCGCTGGAAACTGGGCGGGCAGCTGTACAGCGTGCGCGGCGACGGCGGCAGCGACAGCAACGGCACCCTGACCGACTACCCGCAGCAGCAGGGCCGTTATCAGTGCTACTACGACTTCGTGCAGAACTGGCACAAGGTGGGCTTTGTGATCCAGGGCACCCAGATCCCGGCGCCGCCGGGCGGCAATTACGGTCCGCAACTGTTCCTGGAGGTGGCCAGCCTGTTTGACAGCGACGGCGACGCGGTGGGGCCGTGGCCGCAGCCGACCATCGATGGCTACCAGTCACCCACCGACTGCGGCCCGCCGGGTTCGCCGCCGTGTCCGCATGGGCAGGATTGAGCGGCCAGGTGCGCTGGTGGCGCTCCACCTGTAGGAGCCAGCCCTGCTGGCGATCGGTGATGGTTTGGATTGCCGGTAGATTGGCGACCGGAAAAGCGCGTTCGGCACACCGCGGACGCGCGTCGGTGTCTCGGCACCCGTCAGCTGAACGATCCATCACGATCGCCTGCAGGCAGGCTCCTACAGCAGCGCTGCTGGATCCTGAGATGGTCGGGTTCAACGGGGCGCTGCGGCGCACCACCTGTTGGAGCCAGCCCTGCTGGCGATCCGCGGAGGTCCAAATCGCCTGCAGGCAAGTTTCCACAAGCGCACTCGGCCGCCCGCAATGAAGCGTCCCCAGGTCTACATCATCGGCGCCGGGCCGGCCGGCTGTGCGACGGCGATCGCGCTGGCTCGGGCCTGCGCCGATGCGGTCGATATCACTCTGCTCGATGGACCGCGTCGCCCTGGCCCGGCGATCGGCGAGACGCTGCCGCCGGCGGCTGCTGCGACCCTGCGCGCGCAGGGATTGGCGCAACTGCTGGACGACCCGCCGCATCTGCGCTGTCCGGGCAGCCATTCGCTGTGGGGCAGCGATACGGCCGGTTTCAACGACTTTTTTCTCACTCCGGTCGGCGCCGGCTACCACCTCGACCGGGTCCGTTTCGATGCCGATCTGCTTGCCGCAGCAGCGCAGCTGGGTGCAACGACTGTCGCAGACAGCCGGCTGATGGGCATAGAGCGCCACGGCGCGCAGATCGAACTGGCCGTGCAAAGCCCGGCGGGCAGGACCCAGCGACGGGCGGACTTCGTGGTCGACGCCAGCGGCATCCAGGCTCGTGCCGCGCGCGGGTTGGGCGTGGTCCGCAACGAGTACGACTGCGTAGTCAGCGCCTGCGCCTTCTTTACCCTCCCCAAGGCTCCCGAGCTGCCCGCGCACACGCTGATCTGTGCAGCGCCCGAAGGTTGGTGGTATGCGACTCGGCTGCCCGGCTCGCGGGCACTGGTGAGTCTGTGCACTGATGCCGATGTGATCAAGCGCCAGCGGCTGGATCAGCCGGGCTGCTGGCACCGAGCGTTGTGCAGCAACGACTGGCTGCTGAGTCGCTGCGTAGAACAGTTCGGTATCGCGCCGCAGCAGCCGCGCGAGCTGTGGCTGCGCGCCGCGCCCTCGGCGATCCTGTCCTGCGTCACCGGTACCGGTTGGCTGGCGGTGGGTGATGCCGCGGCCAGCTATGACTCGCTGACCTCGGCCGGAATCAGCAAGGCGCTGGCCCAGGGCGAGCGTGCCGGCGAGGCCATCGCCGAGCGATTAGGCGGGGGAGGTGATGCCGCGCTGGCCGAGTACCAAAGCGGCGTATTTGCCGAGTTTTCCGACTACCTGCGCCTGCATCAGCGCCTCTACGGTGCGGAGACCCGCTTCGCCGATCAGCCCTTCTGGCGACGGCGGATGGTGGCTTGAATGGAAGCCTTCGTCACCCCGGCGAACGCCCAGTGCCCAGCGGTGCTGAACGTCCACTGCGCCCCTGCGAATGGCACTTGATCCCGGCTGAGGGTCGGGATGACCGGCGTCAGTTGCGTGCAGTCTTGTGCAGGGCCGGCGTGGGTCCGATCTGTGATCGGACGTTTTGATCTTCGGCACCAACGTCCAATTTCAGCGTCAGCGCATAGCACCGACCCACAAGTGCCCACAGTAGAGTTGCCGGCTACGCTGCCGCGCTATCTAAGCCGGATGGGCCAGCGCGTACTCCAGCCCCGCGCAAACCGCCGCCACCTGCGCATCATTGCACTGCGCCGGGGTGGCATTGGGGCTGTCCGGGTAAACCTCGGTGGTGCTGGTGTAGCGCGCACCCGTGACGCTGGCGCAAAGTCCCAGGGCCGTGAAGGGGTAGCGGATCACGCCTGTCGAAACCACCGGTGAGCCGATGATCTGGTTGTGCTCGTCGGCAGGTGCGATATGGGTGACCTTGGTCACCGCCTCGATCATTGCTTGCTGGAACGCCGGCTGCGGATTGTCGGTATCGTCAACCAGATAGAAGCCGTCCGGGATCTCGCCGGGTTCGAATGGCTTGCCGTCGCGCGCGGCCAACGCGGGGCGGAACTCGCTCTCGTCGGTGTCGGTGGTTTCGTGCAGATCGATGTGCAGCAGGAAGCGCCCTTTGAGAGGCGCCACCAGATCCATCAGCGCGGCTGATTCCGGTGCCGGGCGTTCGGGCCTGAAGGAGCGGTTGGGGTCGACCGCGCCGGGATTCCAGCGATGGATCATCTCGTACGCCCATGGGCTGACGCAGGGGGCGATGAGCAGATTGACCCGGCCAGCGAAAGCCTGCGCGTGTTCGGCGGCAAACAGCAGCGCGCCGTGCACACCGCTGGTCTCATAGCCGTGCACCCCGCCAGTGACCAGCGCGCAGGGCAGATCGTCGTTCCAGTCCTGGCTCTTCAGCGCGTACAGGCGGTAGCCGCCCGCCGCATAGTCCAGGTGTCCGTACTCGATCACCTCGAAGCGCTGACGCAGTGCGTCGATCTGCTTGACCACGTCCTCGACGTAGCTGCGCTGCGGCTTCTGGGTGGCCAGCCACTGCACTCGTTCTGATTCGCCCCAGGCTGTGCCTGGCGTGCCGATGGGGTAGGCGTTTTTGGTCATCGTGCGGCGCTGTCTAGTGGGAGCGCAGAGGGTAGCACCGCGCTCGGTCGCGATGGTCGCCGCAACTTCCTCATTGTTCACACAGTTTGCTGCCAACTGCGTCCTATGCTTGGGGTCTGACCATGAATGTCCAACCGCCAATCAGTACAGAGCAGCCTGCCGAACGCCTGCGCGTTGCGGCCTTGGATCTGGTCGTCAATCAGACCTATCGCCGTCAGGCCCTAAGTCCGGTCACTGCCGCTGTGCTCTGCGTTGCGCTGTGGCCGGTCACCGACAGGGCGCTGCTGGCAGGTTGGGTGGGTCTGCTCTGTGTGATTTCGGTGTGGCGTCATTGCTTTGCTCGCTCCTACTTGCGGGCACCTGCGGAGGATCGTCGTCAGCGCCGCTGGGAGTGGCATTTCTTCATCAGTTTGCTCGCCGCCAGCTGTGCCTGGGGCGTCGGCGCGTGGATGGTGATGCCGGCTGATTCACCGGCGCACCAGGCGCTGGTCTATTCCTTTGCGGTCGGCATGGTCGGCGGCTCGGCGGTGCTCTACGGGGTGCATAGACTCAGCACCCTGCTGGCCATGCCGATGCTGGTGCTGCCCAGCATCATCTACCTGTGCAGTTTTGGCGATCGCTTCCACGTGGTGCTGGCCGCGGGCGGGGTGATGTTGCTGCTCGGTGCGGCGATGGGCTCAAGCCACCTGGGCAACGCGCTGCGCAGGACCATCGAGCTGACCGAGAAGCTCAATCGCCAGGCGCGCCGTGATGCGCTGAGCGGTTTGGGCAACCGCCGCGCCTTCGCCGAGTTCGGCGAATGGATGGTGGCGCACAGCGCGCCGGCGGCGCTGATCATGATCGATGTCGATCACTTCAAGGCAATCAACGATCGCTACGGCCATCAGGTCGGAGATCGATTGATCAGCGCCTATGGCCAGTTGCTGGACAACTGCGTCGACGAAGGGCAGTGCGCGGCGCGCATCGGTGGCGAGGAGTTTGCTCTGCTGCTGCCCGGTACCGATGTAGCAACAGCCGGTCGGCTCGCCACTGAACTGCTCGGTGAGCTGCGTCAACTCTCAGTTGCCCGACCTGGGGGTACCGCGCAATGCACGGTGAGCATCGGCTATGCCGTCTCCACCGAGCGCACTGCGGACGGCTTCGAAGCTCTGCTCAAACAGGCCGACGAAGCGCTTTACGCGGCCAAGCGCGGCGGCCGCGATCGGGTCGTAGCCTATCTGCCGAACGCATGCGAAGACTCGCAACCGCAGGCGGCAGCGTAGATAGTTGCTGCGCTACCAGGACTGCTATCAGGCGGACCCTTGGCTATCGGCGTAGCCAGGCCAGAATCTCCGCATTGACTACGTCCGGCTTTTCTCGGTGCAGAAAGTGCCCGGCTCCTGCTATCAGTGCGTGTTGATAGTCGGCCTCGGGCAGGAACAGATCAGCCTGTCGGGGCAGCATTTCCTTGCGCATGTCGTGGCTACCACACAGCACCCGCGTGGGTGTGCGAATGGGATCGTTCAGCCGATCGAAAACGGCGGCGCAGTTGGGGTCCCGGTAGGCCTTTTGCGTCACCGCGCGGTAGTAGGCCAGTGAGTCCTCGACGTCACTGCCTGCCAGCTGGGTCTTGACGATGGCCGCTACGTGCTCCTGGTCGCGAAAATCCGGCGACCACAGTCGCCAAAGGAAGCGCAGGAATCCGCCCTTGCTTATGCGGATAAGCCGCTCCGGTAGCCAGGGCAGTTGGAACAGGAACCAGTGGAAGGAACGCACCACGTGTCGCGGGGAGCGCCTCAAGGTGCGCTGTATCTCCACCGGATGGGGCACCGCGAGAATCATCGCTCGGCGGATCTTGTCAGCAAAGGCGCCCAGCACGCCGTAGCTGATCGCCGCGCCCCAATCCTGACCGACCAGAAAGATCGGCTTGCCGTCATTCAGCGCATCGATCAAGGCGGCGATATCGCAGGCCAGCGTGCCGCGGTCAAAAAAGGCCGGGCGCTGCTTGACGGTAGTGGGCGAGTAGCCGCGCAGGAATGGGGCAATCAACCGAAAACCACGCTCGCTCAAGTAGCGAAGCTGGTGTTCCCAGGAATAGGCATTGTCGGGGTAGCCGTGCAGCAGAAACACGGTGTCGCCGCTACCGGCTGCCAGGTAGACGTAGTGCACGCCGTTGACCTCAACGCGGCGGTGTTCGGCGTAGTCGATGTCGCGGGGCGCGGGTACGACTGACTGCGGCTGGGTACTCATGCAGATCCAAACCTTACCGGCCATGCGTCACCAAACATCTTCCAATCCCCGGGAGGAAAATCAAAGCGCGGCTGGTGCCGGCACGGGGTGGTTGCGTAGTCCGTCGGCGCAGTGCTCAATGACGGCATCGCGCAACGAGCGGCTTTCGAAAAGACCATTCAATGCCCATGTCGTTTTCGCCGCACCGATCCGTTATCGCCCTGTATGGACGCAAATGCGGGGTGGGTCATGGGCGGGATCTGGTCATATTGGCGCAGCGGCTGCGCGGCACTGCTGCTCGCGGCGGCCGGCACGCTGTCGGCGCAGGAGCTGATCTTTGTCGATGATTTTGAAACCCGTTTCAGCGATTTCCCGGCCACCGACGGTGAGGCGGCGCGGTTCCTGACCCAGGCCACCTTCGGTCCCACCTGGGCCGAGATCCAATCGCTGCGCAGCAGCGGCTACAGCGCCTGGCTGGACGCGCAGATGGCGGCGCCGGCCTCGCGCATCGTGCCCTATCTGGACTTCATCGCCGCGCTGCCGGAGCCGGTGTTTCAGAATGCGCGGTTGGAGGGCTGGTGGATCAATGCCCTGCAGGGCGAGGACCAGCTGCGCCAGCGGGTGGCCTATGCGCTGAGTCAGATCCTGGTCGTCTCCGATCAGTCGGCCGCGCTGGATATCCAGGCCTATTCGGTGGCGCACTATTACGATCTGCTGATCGACAACGCCTTCGGCAACTACCGCACGCTGCTGGGCGAGATGACGCGCACACCGGCGATGGGCACCTACCTGAGCATGATCGCCAATCGCGCCCCGGACGTGGCGCTGAACATCCGTCCGGACGAGAACTTCGCCCGCGAGATCCTGCAGCTGTTCTCCATAGGCCTGATCATGCTCAACCCGGATGGCACGCCGGTGCTGGTCGATGGCGAGCCGCTGCCCAGCTACAACCAGTTCAACATCAAGACCTTCGCCCACGCCTTCACCGGCTGGCACTTCGCCGGTTGCGTGGACTTCAACTTCTGCGGTCCGGGCGGCGGCGCTTCGGTGGGTTGGACCCAGCCGATGCAGCCTTTCGATGCCTTCCATCACACCGAACCCGACGCCGACCCGGACAACAACGACTTCCTGCTCGGCTTCAGCCGGCCGCCCGGTGGCAATGCGGCCGGCAATCTGGAACTGGCGCTGGACAACATTTTCAGCCACCCCAACGTGGGGCCGTTCCTGGCCCGTCGGCTGATCCAGAATCTGGTCACCAGCAACCCCAGTCCGGCCTACATCGCCAGGGTTGGGGCGGTTTTCAACGATAACGGCAGCGGCGTGCGCGGCGATCTGGGCGCGGTGGTGCGGGCGATCCTGCTCGATGTGGAGGCGCGCGTCGGCCATCTGGATCATCCGCAGACCTTTGGCAAGGTGCGCGAACCGATCCTGCGTCAGACCCACCTGTGGCGTGCCTTCGGCGCGGCTGCGGCGGACGGTCGCTACCGCGAACACAATCCCGAGCAGCACTACGCCCAGGCGCCCAATCGTTCGCCGTCGGTGTTCAACTTTTATCTGCCCGATTACCAGGCCCCGGGTGAGATCGCGACCGCCGACCTGTACTCGCCCGAGCTGCAGATCGCCACCGAGACCTTCGTCACCCGCACTGCCAACAAGCTGGTCGGCCTGTCGGTCTTCGATCACGTCGGCTCGCCCTTCCAGCAGAACCCGCCGCCGGACCGGGTGCTGATCGACTTCACCGCGATCCAGGGCCTGGCCGCAGATCCCAACGACCTGCTCGATCACCTCGACGTGCTGCTGCTCAACGGTTTGATGTCGGCGCAGATGCGCGGCGTGCTGCTGCCCTATCTGCAGGCGATCCCGTTCACCGCGGGCAACGACCCCGGCGGGCGCCGTCGCACCTGGGAAGCGCTCCACTTGATCATCACCTCGCCCGAATACAGCGTGCAGAAATAGGAATGGCCATGAAACGACGCGACTTTCTTTCCCGAACGCTTTGTCAGGGTCTGGGCGGCGCCGCGCTGTACTCGCAGCTGGGCCAACTGCAGCTGCTGCAGGCAGCGGCGCTGGATCAAAGCGATATCGCCAAAGGCAGTGACTACAGGGCGCTGGTTTGCGTGTTCCTGTTTGGCGGCAACGACAACGTCAACAGCATCATCCCGCGCAGCGCCGCCGCCTACGCCCAATACCAGGACGCGAGGCCGAATCTGGCCATTCCGCTGGCCGAGCTGGGCCCGGCCACCCACATCAATCCGCTGACCGCGCAGACCTTTGGCCGCGACTACGCGCTGCATCCGGCAATGCCAGAGGTTCGCGATCTGTTCGAAAGCGGTCGCTGCGCGATCGTCGCCAATGTCGGCCCGCTGATCGAGCCAGTGACCCGGGTCGAATACCAAAACGGCACCGTCGCGGTCCCGCCGCAGCTGTTCTCGCATGCCGATCAGCAGACCTTCTGGCAGACCTCGCGGCCGGACAGCCGCCAGAAGCTGGGCTGGGGCGGGCGCATCGCTGATCTGCTGCAGGCCGGCAACAGCAATCAGGCGCTGTCGATGAGCCTGAGCCTGAGCGGACAGAACACTTTTCAGGTCGGCAACAGCGTGCAGCCCTACAGCATCGGGAGCAACGGCGCCGAACAGCGCAGCGCCTACTACGGCAACGAGCCGGATGAGATCGCCCGTCGGGCGGCGGTCGATGCGCTGCTGGACGCCAGCCATCCACACCTCTTCGAGCGCGCCCTGGCCCAGGTGCAGCGGCGCGCCATCGACAGCTACGATCTGGTCACCGATGCCCTCGCTGGGATCAACCTGAGTACCCCGATTCCGCCGCTGCCAGCGGGCTTCGGCGCGGTGGCGCAAGGCGCTTATGCGGCGCTATCGGCGCGACTGCGGATGGTCGGACGCTTGATCGCGGCGCGCGGCGCGCTGGGCCAGCAGCGCCAGGTCTATTTCGTCGGCATGGGCGGATTCGACACCCACGACCGGCTGCTCGGCGACCATCGCGATCTGCTGCGCGCGCTGTCGCTGGGCCTGCAGTATTTCCAGGACGTCACCGACGAGTTGGGCGTGGCCGATCAGGTCACCACCTTCACCGCCTCGGATTTCGGCCGCACCTCCTCGGCCAACGGCGACGGCAGCGATCACGGCTGGGGCGGTGAGCACCTGGTCATCGGCGGTGCGGTACGCGGTCGCGACATCTACGGCGAGATGCCGGATCTGGCCCGCGCCGGTCCCGATGACGCCGGCTGGGGGCAGATCATCCCCAAGCTGGCGGTCGACCAATACGCCGCCACCCTGGCCCGCTGGTTTGGCCTTAGCGAGAGCAACATCGATCTGATCCTGCCCAGCCTGGCCGGCCCGATGCCGCGCTTCGGCCCCGCCACCGGTGGCTACATCGGGACCGAGCGGGATCTGGGGTTTATGGTCTAAAAGATTTTTGGGTTTTAGGTTTTACGTTTTAAGGTTTTACGTAAGAGCAAAGTCAAAGCATGCATCGCCTAGCATTGTCGCCGAAACCAATTGGCCTAAGCTTTTGACGTAAAACGTAAAACGTAAAACGTAAAACGTAAAACCCCTTCGCCCCGCGAAGGCTAAAACTTATCCGGCCGCAACACACTCACATCGCTGCTGTAAACCACCATCGCATAGTTCGCGTAGTACTGGTCCTGCAGGTGCTGGGTGATGGCCTGGGCTACGGCCTCATTGCAGATCACCTCGATGCGGATGTTGCTGTTGGACTCCCAGCCGGCGCTGCGCACGCCGCGGTGGCCGCTGCCGCGGGCCTCGGTGATGGTGTGGCCCTTGGCGCCGAGGCGCTTGAAGTCGCGCAGCAGCGAGTGCTCCAGCGCCGCTTCGGTGATGATGGTGACCAATTTCCGAGTGTGATCGTTGCTCATGGTCGCTCTCAGCTCCCCAGCCAGGCGTGCAGCTGCTGCGCCAAGGCGTAGTAGATCGGAATCCCGAGCAGAATGTTGAACGGGAAGGTGATGCCCAGTGACGCGGTCAACGACAGGGTCGGATTGGCGTCGGGCACCGAGATACGCATCGCCGCGGGTACTGCGATGTAGGAGGCGCTGGCGGCGAGCACTGCCAGCATCGCGGTGCCGCCTACGCTCAAGCCCAAGCCCCAACCCAGGGCCGCGCCGACCACAGAAGAAAACAGCGGCATGCCGATGCCGAACAGCAGCAGAAAGACGCCGTGCCGGCGCAGGGTGCCGAGCTGCGCGGCGGCGATCAGGCCCATCTCCAGCAGAAAAATCGCCAGGAAGCCCTTGAACAGATCGATGAACAGGGGCTTGATCGACACCAGGCCATCTTCGCCGGCAATCCAGCCGATCAGCAGCCCGCCCAGCAGCAGCACGATGCCCTTGCCCAAAAACACCTCGTGGGCCACGTCGCTCCAGCGGGTTTCCCGACTCAAGCCGCGGGCCAGCACGATGCCGACCAGGATCGCCGGCACCTCCAGCAACGTCAGCAGCAGCGGCATGTGCGCTTCGAAATCGATTTGCCGGGCGTCGAACCAGGACACCGCCACCGCGTAGGTGCCGACGCTCACCGAGCCGTAGTGGGCGGCGATGGAGGCCGCATCGGCGCGATTCATGCGGCCGATCAAGCGCAACACCGGAAAGGCTACCAGCGGCAGCATTGAGCCCATCAGCACCACCGCCAGCATTTGCGGCAGTAGCGAACCGAATGGCTGCCTGGCCAGTTCCACGCCGCCCTTCAGGCCGATGGCCAGGAGCAGCAGGATGCTGACGAAGTCGTACACCGCCGCCGGCAGGCGCAGCTCCGAGCGCATCGCACTGGCCGCCAGGCCAAGCAGGAAGAACAGGATGATCGGGTCGATCACGGCCATCGGTGCGTAAAGGGTTGCGCGCAAGCTTAGCCGAAGCGCGATTGCGCAGCGTGACGGCACAGCCGCTGCTAGATCGCCACATCGCGCCGGTTTGACCATCGATCTGGCCACCTCCGATCAGCGCGAGCAATACTGGTGCGCCACCGCACCCCGCGTCTGCCAACGCTATGACCGACATCCTTCTGCTTGCCTTCGTCTTTCTGATCGCCGGGGTGATCGCCGTGCCCATTGCCACCCGCTTGGGCCTGGGCTCGGTGCTGGGCTATCTGATCGCCGGCATCGCGATCAGCCCGCTGCTGTCCTTGCTCGGTGTGGACGTGGTCTCAGTGCAGCATTTCGCCGAATTCGGTGTGGTGATGATGCTGTTCCTGGTCGGTCTGGAGCTGGAGCCCAAAGTGCTGTGGCAGATGCGGGCGCGGCTGCTGGGCTTGGGCGGCGGCCAGGTGGGCATATCCACGCTGGCCTTGATGGGCGTGGCGATGGCGCTGGGCCAGCCGTGGACCATCGCGCTGGCCATCGGTCTGACCCTGGCGCTGTCGTCGACCGCCATCGTGCTGCAAACCCTGAATGAAAAGGGTCTGCTGAAGAGTGACGCCGGCCAGGCCAGTTTCTCGGTGCTGCTGTTCCAGGACATCGCGGTGATCCCGATGCTGGCGCTGATTCCGCTGCTGGCGCTGCCGGAATTGGCCGCGCAAGGCGGCGACGATGCGCATCACGCGCAGATGAGCCTGGTTGCCGGTCTGAACGGCTGGCAGACCGCGTTAGTGACCTTCGCCGCCATTGCCACGGTGGTGGTCGGTGGCACCTATCTGACCCGGCCGGTGTTCCACTTCATCGCCCTGGCCCAGCTGCGCGAGCTGTTCACCGCCGCCGCGCTGATGCTGGTGGTGGGCATTGCCCTGCTGATGTCGCTGGTCGGGCTGTCGCCGGCGCTGGGCACTTTTCTGGCCGGTGTGGTGCTCGCCAACAGCGAGTACAGACACGAGCTGGAATCAGACATCGACCCTTTCCGCGGCCTGCTGCTGGGCCTGTTCTTCATGACCGTCGGCGCCGGCATCAACTTTGGCTTGCTCAGCGACTCGCTGCTGCTCACGCTGGGGCTGACCGCGGCTCTGCTGGCGATCAAGGCGCTCACCCTGCTGCTGATCGGGCGCTTTTTTGGCCTGCGCGGCGCGCCGCTGTGGTTGCTCGCGCTGGGACTGGCGCAGGCCGGCGAATTCGGCTTCGTGCTGCTCTCCTTCAGCCTGGCCAATGCGGTGATCCCGGCGGCGGTCGCCGATCAGCTGTCGCTGGTGATTGCGCTGTCGATGCTGCTCACGCCGCTGCTGTTCATCTTCTACGACAGGGTGATCGCTCATCGCGCCTGTACCGGTCAGGAGCGCGACGCCGACGCCATTGAGGAGTCGCGCAAGATCATCATCGCCGGCCGCGGCCGGGTTGGCGGCATCATCGACCGGATGCTGACCGCGGCGGGTCATCAGCCGACGGTGATCGACTACAGCTCGGCGCAGCTGGCCAACCTGCGCAAATTCGGCGTGCATGCCTACTTCGGCGACGCCACCCGGCCTGATCTGCTGCACGCCGCCGGCATCGCCGAGGCGAGGCTGTTGATCGTCGCCCTGGACGACAAGGAACAGATCAACAAGCTGGTGCGCTACGCGATCAAGACCTATCCCAAACTGCATGTGCTGGCCCGAGCGGTGGACCGTGAACACGTCTACCACCTGTGGGCGGCCGGCTGTAGAGACATCGTCCGTGAGACCTACGACAGCTCGGTGCGGATGGGTCGTTCGGCCTTCGAGGCGCTGGGGATGCCGTCGGCGAAGGCGATGCGAGTGGCCAAGGCCTTCGATCAGATGGACCGGGAGGCCATGCGCGCGGTCGCCGACGCCTACGACATCCATATCCCGGCGGTGGAAAACCCGACTTACATCGAAAGAGTCAAGGAGGTCGCTGGGGAGTGGCGTGAGCGGCTGGCCAGGGACATCGAAGCGATACTCAACGAGCCGGAAGGACAGCGCCCGACCAACTGCGTTGACGATCAGCTGCCCACCGAAGCGGACGACACTTCCCGGGTCAGATAGCGGCGCGGGCGGCGTCCCGGTCGCGCGTATTCTGCTGCCAGACCATCGCCACCGCGATCAGGTGGACGCCGACGGCAAGCATTGGAATGGCGACGAAGGCCTGCGCAGGCGCGATGATCTGGGTCAGCGTGCCGACCAGCGGCAGGCCGATGCCCAGCAGGGTGTAGCCGGGGGCGCGATAGAACCAGCCGTAGGGCAGGAAGTGGGAGCCGAACAACACCGCCATCACAAAAGGCACCAGTTCCGGTCGGATCAGGTAGACCGCAATGAGCACCGGCCAATAGCAGAACTGCACGGCATTGAGCATCCCGCCGAGTTTGTTCAGCACGTGCCCCTTGGCAAACAGATCACCGCCCAGGATACGGGTCAACGCATAGCCGATGGGGAACACTGCACCGGTGGCAAAGAAGGCATACAGGCTGGCCTGTTTGGGTGCGAAAACATAGCCCAGCACGGCGACTGTCAGCCAGAACAGCATGCCGGCGATCGGCATGCCGATGCCGCGCTGGGTGATGGCGGAGATCTCATCGCGGAGTTGATCGAGTGCGGACATGGGTAGCCTCCTGGTGAGCACGAGCTCAGCATGCCGGGCGCCTCCTTGCCACTGCAGTCGCGGCCATCATCGGCTGCCAATGACAGCCGTCATCCCCTTCCGCTTGCGCGGCCAGTGCGCGACCATGGAAAGCACTTCCCGCCGACGGAGTCCACCATGTCCCGACTGAGCCGCTGGATCCTGACCAGCCTGATCCTCGCCACGCCCGCGCTGCCGATGCAGGCCGCAGAGCTACCAGCAGCCATCGAGCAGCAGGTGATCGAGTGGCGGCGCGATCTGCACGCCAATCCGGAGTTGGGCAATCGCGAGACCCGCACCGCGGCCTTGGTGGCGGCGCATCTGCGCTCATTGGGGATGGAGGTGCACGAGGGCATCGCTCACACCGGGGTGATCGGCTATCTCAAAGGCGGCAAACCCGGCCCCTTCGTCGCGCTGCGCGCCGACATGGACGCGCTGCCGGTGAGCGAGCAGGTGGAACTGCCTTTTGCCTCCAAGGTGACCACCCAGTATCGCGGCGAAACGGTCGGGGTGATGCACGCCTGCGGCCACGATACGCACGTCGCGATGCTGATGGGACTGGCGCAGATGCTCGCCGACGGGCGCGATGAGATGCCTGGCAGCGTGCTGTTCATCTTCCAGCCGGCCGAGGAAGGGCCGCCGGAGGGCGAGGAAGGCGGCGCCCAGCTGATGCTGGCCGAAGGGCTGTTCTCCGATCGCTACTACGGCAAGCCGGACGTGGTCATGGGCATGCACGTGACCTCCCGGCTGCCGGTGGGCTTTCTGGGCCTGCGCAGCGGACCGATGCTGGCCTCGGCCGACACCTTTTCCATCCACGTTAGCGGCAAACAGACCCATGGCTCGCGGCCCTGGGACGGTATCGATCCCATCGTCGTCGGCAGCGAGATTGTGCTCAGCCTGCAGCACATCGTCAGCCGCGAGATCGACATCACCGCCACCCCGACCATCGTCACCGTCGGCCAGTTCAAGGGCGGCATACGGCAAAACATCATTCCCGACAGCGCCGAGATGCTGGGCACCATCCGCAGCTTTGATCCGGCCCTGCGTGAGAAGGTCATCGCAGCCATCGAGCGTCGCGCCACCAACATCGCCGAGGCCGCCGGCACCACCGCCGAGTTCAAACTGCGCCCGGGCGGCTACGCGGTCACCGTCAACCATCCCGAACTGACCGCGCAGCTGCGCCCGGTGCTGGAATCGGTGGTTGGCGAGAGGCGGGTGATCACCATGCCGCTGATCACCGGCGCCGAGGATTTCAGTTTCTACGCGCGCGAGGTCCCCGGCCTGTTCTACTTTGTCGGCGTCACCCCGCCCGATCAGGACGCCAGCACCGCGCCGTCGAATCATTCGCCGCTGTTCTACGTCGATGAGGACGGCATGGCCGTGGGCATGCGCGCGATGCTGGCCGCAGTGACCAGCTATCAGCAGAGTGCGGTGTCCGCTACGGCGACGGGCAAGGATGGATTTGAAGGGTAGTGATCGCCAACGACTGGATCGAGCAGTTTCCCGGCCTTTCAAGGCTGCCGGCGGAGATCAAGCGCACGCTGGTCGAAACGGCGGCGATCGTTCGGGTCGCCAAGGGCTCGGTGGTGTTTGCGCCGGGGCATGTGCCGGACAAGCTGCTGCTGCTCATCGACGGTACCTTGCGCATCCAGCAAACCTCAGAAAGCGGCCGCGAGATCGTCCTCTACCGAGTCGAAGCGGGGCAGAGCTGCGTGCTCACCAACGCCTGCGTGTTCGTGCAGGAGGCCTATGCGGCTGAAGGCATCGCCGAAACCGACGTGACCGCGGCAGCCATTCCGCACAGCACCTTCGATGATCTGGTTGCGCGCTCCAAGGACTTTCGCGACTTCGTTTTCGCCGCCTATACCCGCCGCATCGCCGATTTGTTTCGGGTGGTGGACGACGTCGCCTTCGGTAAGATCGACGTGCGCCTGGCCAGCCGCTTGCTGGCCCTGGCTCCGCAGGACGACGAGATCGAGGCTACCCACCAGCAGCTGGCCGTGGAACTGGGCACCGCGCGCGAAGTGATCTCGCGCCAGCTGCAGGAATTCCACCGCCGCGGCTGGATAGAGCAATCGCGGGGGCACCTACGGATAGTGGAGCGTCAGGCGCTGGCCAAGCTGGCCGAGGCACATTGAGAGCCAGCGGGCCTTTGGCCCGCTGGTGAGGGCCCAGGGCTCAGAGCCTAGGGCGCAGGGCCTAGGGCCCAGGGCACAGGGCCAAGGGCCCAGGAAAGATGGGTTTCCCGCGGATTGACTGCGTCGGGGTCGGGCGCGGCGTCGCAGTGTGCCTGACTCACGATCGCCAGTCGGATTTGCCGCGCCCAGAACCCTCTGCGCAGCGAATGTCAGATTCGACCTGCCACAACTGGGCCCTGGGCCCTATCCCCTGGGCCCTGCACCTTGCCGCAAGGGCAACGCCCGCCCGGCAAGGTGACAATGTCACCGACAGCCGTCTCACAACCCTCTAAGCTGGACTCAACTGGGCAGCACTACGCCATATTCGGCGGCCGGTGCAAGTCCGTCAGCTTGGGAGACCCGCATGAGCAGCTATCCGCTACACACCGACATCAAACCCGAGGTCAGCGCTTTCTTCGACTCGGCGACCAACACCATTTCCTATGTGGTCAAGGATCCGAATTCGTCGGCCTGCGCGGTGATCGACAGCGTGATGGACTTCGATCCGCCCTCGGGGCGAATCAGCTTTGAGAACGCTGATCGCATCATCGCCTTCATCCGTGCCAATCGGCTGCAGCTGGAATGGATCATCGAGACCCACGTCCACGCCGATCACTTGAGCGCGGCTCCGTACATCCAGCAGCAGCTGGGCGGCAAGATCGGCATCGGCGCCAAGGTGCTGCTGGTGCAGGAGACCTTCGGCAAGATCTTCAATGAGGGCACCGCCTTCCAGCGCGACGGCAGTCAGTTCGATGCCTTGTTCAACGACGGCGACAGCTACCAGATCGGTGGCCTGCCGGCCTTTGCCATCGCTACGCCCGGACATACGCCGGCGTGCATGGTGCACGTGATCGGCGACGCGGCTTTCGTCGGCGACACCCTGTTCATGCCCGATGCCGGCTCGGCGCGCGCCGACTTCCCCGGCGGTGATGCCGGAACGCTCTACGACAGCATCCAAAAGCTGCTCGCGCTGCCGGAGCAGGTTCGTTTGTTCATGTGCCACGACTACGGCCCCAACGGTCGCGACATCCAGTGGGAAACCACCGTGGGCGAGGAGAAGGCGCACAACATCCACGTCGGCGGCGGACGCAGCCGGGAGGAGTTCATTGCCTTCCGCACTGAGCGCGACGCCCAGCTGGATGTGCCCAAGCTGATCCTGCCCTCGCTGCAGGTGAACATGCGCGCCGGCGCCATTCCCACCGACGACGACGGCCGGCCGATGCTCAAGCTGCCGATCAACGCGTTATAGGACGGAGAAACTGATGCAAATCAAAGCATTGTCGCGCGCTCTTTCGGTCAGCCCGCAGATCAGCGTTGCCGACGTGGCGACGATTGCCAGCCAGGGATTTCGCACCATCATGTGCAATCGACCTGATGGCGAGAGTGTTGATCAGACCGACTTCGCCGCAGTTGCCGCCGCTGCCGAGCGGGCTGGCATCAGCGCAGGGTATCTGCCAATGGTCCCGGGCCAGATCGGGCAGGCTCAGGCGAACCAGTTCGCCCACGCAATCACCGAGTCACCCGGTCCGGTTTTGGCCTACTGTCGGACCGGAACCCGGTCGGCGACGCTGTGGGCACTGACCCAGTTGGCTCACAGCCCAGTGGAAGACGTGTTGGCGAAGGCCAGGGCGGCAGGCTACGACCTCGCGGCCGCGCTTGGCTGAGTTGGCTTCGCATGCAGCCAGGACACCGCCGGACGCCCGTAATGGTCAGAATGATCCCGTGACCCGTGTTCTTGCCGACGGCGGATCTACTCGAAGCCGTCAGCGAAAACCGGGGTTTCGCCGTCAAGCTCGAACAGGTAGGCGGCGCCCTCCCACGGATTGTTAAAAACGCTCATGCCCGAGTCGGTTGGGGCGCCGACCAACGCGGTGTCTGCGTCCATCGCAATCGCCCGGCCGAAGCCGTCGAAGTCTCGTCCCTCCCGGGCTAGCAGTTGCTTCTCCAACTGCCAGATCATGCCGGAGCGGCGAAACACGCCAACGGTTCCGTCTGCGCCTATGGGCCCGCCTATCAGCAGGCGTTCACCGTTAAACGCCAGTGGACTGAAGAAGCCGGTCGCTGGCATGTCGCCATCCATGACCGGACCCAAGCCAACCCACTGGTTGTTCGCGACGGTGAACGCAAAGACCAGGTCTCGCCCTCCATTGGTGGTCGGGGCGTTGGAGCCGAGGAAGGCCGTGTCGCCATTCATCGCCGCGCTCCGGCCCACGAAGGAACTGGGGCCGGCGGCGACAAGCTTGGCTCGCTGTGTCCAGTTAAACTCGTGCAATTCGAATACATAGCCGGCGCCTTGGTTTGGATTGCCGGCATTGTCGTGAAACGGCGCTCCCACCAGCAGCGTGTCTCGATACAGCGAGACGGCGGAGCCGAACAGGTCTCCAACGCCTGCGTCATTGGGGGTGATCACCATGCGCTGCATCCACATGCCGTCGCTGCGCCCAAAGACAAACACCGCGCCGGTCTCTCCCGCCGCTGTAGTGCGCTGGCGGGCACCAACGACCACCGTGTCGCCAAACAGAGCCAACGATTGGCCAAAGCTGTCGTTTGCCGGATTCAGTGGCGTCAACTTGGCCTGCTGTTCCCAGCCGTTGGCTGTTCTGACGAACACGTAGACCGCTCCCAAGCCGGAATAGAAATTGGCAATCACCGCGGTATCGCCGTCCAGCGCCAGCGCTGAGCCGAAGCCGTCGTTGATCGCACCGTCCATGGCGACCAGGCGCTGGGTTATTGCCCAACCTTGGTCGTCGCGCACATAGACCTGGACCTCGCCCTGAAGCACATTGCCATTCACCGTCGCGCCAGGGACGCCAACCAAGGCGGTGTTCCCATCGATCGCTACCGCTTCGCCCAAGCGGGTCTCTGACACGCCCGGCCCTGCATCCACTGACGATTCTTCCACCCAACCGCCCTGCTGCTGGCGGATCGAATAAACGCGCCCACGAATGGGTGATTGAAAGACGTATGTGGACACCGCGGCGCGCAGCTCATCAAGAGCCAGCACATAGCCGAAACCGACGTCGTTGTGACCCGAGGTCGGCGTCACCTCGCCAACCGGATTCCAGTTCTGTACCTCATAGGCGTAGACCGTGCCCGGATTGGAGACTGACCGATTGGGTGAACCAATCAGCGCCACGCTCTCGTTGATGGCAATGCTTTGTCCGAAGTTGGATGAGGGCAGATCGGGTGAGTCGATCCGTTGAAGCAGATTCCAGCTGCCATTGTCATGCTGAAAAACGAAAGCCGACCCCGCCGCCGAGGCGCCATTGACCGGATTGTTCGGTGCGCCGACCAGGATTGTTTCACCATTCAGGCCAAGCGCCGCACCGAACTCCGCGCCAGCAACACCTTGGGCATCAACCAAGCGCGCTTCCTGCTGCCAACTGCCGGGAGCATCGCTGAATATGTAAGCCGCGCCCTGAGCCTGGTTGGTGTCGATCATCTTGCGCGGTGCGCCGACCACCACGCGCCCGCCGTGAACAGCGACCCGCTCGCCGAAACTGTCCCCCCAGCCGCCATCAGAGGACACCAGTTCGGCCTGCTCCTGCCAGCTGCCTGCGTTGCGGCTAAAGACGTAGGCTGATCCCGGCTGTTGCGTGGACGAGGAGTACTTGGTGGCGCCTACGACCAGGGTATCGCCATCGAAGGCGACCGCCGCACCGAAATCCGCGCCAATCTCGGCGTCGCTGGCGGTGACCGTCGAACTCAGCGTCCAGTCCGATCCGGATCGATCAAGCACGAACACCGCGCCCGAGCTTGGCGGACCGACTGATGCATAGGGCGCGCCCACGATCAATGTATCGTCCTTCAGTGCCAGGCTGAAACCGAAAGCGCTAGTGCCGACCTCGCCGACATCCAGCTGAGTTACCAGCTTGGCCTGCAGCTGCCACGCCGACTCAACCCAAACGTAGACGTAGACTGATCCCTCGCCATTGTAAAGGCCGACCAAATCCCTTGGCGCACCGACCGCGAGAGTATCCCCATCAATCGCAATCGCGCTCGCATAATAATCTGTGAATACGCCGTCGGCGCCCGCTTCACTACGGTCACCGACCAAGCGCTGGTAATCCTCCAGCACCGCGGTGGCACGCGACGCCGGAACCTCAGCGGGTCCCTTGATCTCCCAGCCGTGGTTTCCCGCGGCTACGGCGTAATGCTGGCAGGCGATGGCGAGAACCGCCACCAAGGCCTTTGCACAGAGGGACTGGTGTAACGTCATTTGCGACATGTGCCGTTCCGGATCGGAAATTCGATCGGAGCGATATAGCACCGCAGCGAGCAACACGCGAGCGACTTTCTCACATGCCATACTCGCCTGGCAGCCGCCGCCTGGACTACCGCAATTCCCGCCGCAGCACCTTGCCCACCGGCGATTTCGGTAGCGTGTCGATGAACTCGATCATTCGGGGCTGCTTGTAGCCGGTGAGCTGCTCGCGACAATGGGCGCGGACATCGTCTTCGCTCAGCGCCGGATCCTTGCGCACCACGAACAGCTTCACCGCCTCGCCTGTCTTCTCATTCGGCACGCCGATGGCGGCGGCCTCCAGTACGCCCGGATGCATGGCGACCACGTCTTCGATCTCGTTGGGAAAGACGTTGAAGCCGGAAACCAGGATCATGTCCTTGCGCCGGTCGAGCAGGAACAGATAATCGTGTTCACCGCGCTTGGCGATATCACCGGTGCGGAACCAGCCGTCGGCGAAGAAGGATTTCTTGGTTTCGTCTTCGCGCTGCCAGTAGCCGCTGGTGACCTGCGGTCCGCGCACGCACAGCTCGCCCGGCTCGCCGATCGGCACCTCGTTGCCCTCCTCGTCGCGCAGGCTGAGCTCCACGCCGGGCATCGGCAGGCCGATGGAGCCGACCGGGTTGGGGCCGTCCCAGCGATTGACGGTGATGCCGGCAGCGGTTTCCGACAGTCCGTACATCTCCACCACGCCACAGCCGGTGACCTTCTCCCAGTTCTCGGCGGTGGCCCGGCGCAGCGCCGTGCCGCCCTGGATGCTCAGCTTCAGATTGGAGAAATCCAGCGCCGCGAAACCCGGCGCATTGAGCAGCGCGTCATACAGCGTCGTTACACCGGAGAAGATCGACGGCCGATACTCCTTGAAGGTGTTGATCAGCCCGGGAATGTCGCGCGGATTGGTGATCAGCACGCCGTGCAGGCCGTGCGCCCAGGCGTAGAGCATGTTGGTGTAGGCGGCAATGTGGTAGAGCGGCAGGCAGATCAGACCGATTTCGCGCTCGGGATCCAGGCAGCGCCCCAGCCACTGTTCGCAGGCGCCGACGTTGGCCATCAGCGCGGTGTGCGATAGCGCCGCGCCCTTGGAAACCCCGGTGGTGCCGCCGGTGTACTGCAGCTGTGCCACATCTTCGGCCTTGGCTTTGGACTCCACCGCTGGCTGCCGGGCGCCCTTGGCCATCGCATGCGGCCAGCGCACCGCGCCAGGGATGCTGAACTCGGGAATCACCTTCTTCACATACTTCAGTGCGAAATCCACCAGCAGCGACTTGGGAAAGCCGAGCATGTCGCCGATCCGGGTGGTGATCACCTGACGCACCGCCGTGCCTTCCAGACCGTCGGCGGCAACCTTGCCGAAGTTGTCGACCACGATCAGCACGCTGGCGCCGGAGTCCTTCAGCTGATGGCGCAGCTCGCGTGCGGTGTACATCGGGTTGACCAGCACAGCGACCAGATCGGCGCGCAGGATGCCGAGCACGGCGACCGGGAACTGCAGCAGGTTGGGCATCATCACCGCGACGCGGTCGCCGGGCTGCAAACCCAGCTCGCCGCGCAGATAGCCGGCCATATGGCCGCTCAAGCGATCCAGATCGGCGTGGCTCAGGGTCTTGCCCATGTTGGTGAAAGCCGCCTTGGATCCCAGCTTGCGCGAGACCTCGATCAGCATCTGCGGCAGGCTCTTGCCGGCATCGATGGCGGCGCTGGCGACGTTCTCGAAATCCGCCTGAGCCAGCGGTGAGTTGGTGTTGCTACCGAATCCTGAGCTCATCGTCCCCCCTGTTATTGCTTGCGCACGGCTGCAAGGCCACGAGCATACTCACAACGGTCTCGGCTGGGCGTGAATCCACATCCCGAAATGTGGGGATTCGGTGCGCAGGACGGCTGCCGACAATGATCTCGTCGCCGTCTTAGCGAGGTCCTCATGTCCCGCAGCCGCCCTCCCCACCGATCCTTCTCTGGCCATTTCAGCCGCTGGCTGCTGCTCGCGCTCGCGCTGCTGGCCGAGCCGCTGTTGGCGCAGGGCATGTCCCTGCAAACCCTTGCTCCGGTCCAAAGTGGGGTGCCGACGGTGCGCTACTTTGGCCAGGCCATCGACCGCGAAGGCACGCTGCTGGCGGTGGGCGCGCCGGGCAGCCTGAGCTTCAATGT
Source organism: Gammaproteobacteria bacterium (assembly GCA_030430155.1). Lineage (GTDB taxonomy): Bacteria > Pseudomonadota > Gammaproteobacteria > Xanthomonadales > SZUA-5 > SZUA-5. The sequence continues at coordinate 28,063 of JAUIFV010000002.1, read as the reverse complement.
CACCACCGGTCCGGCCGGCGGCGTGTTGCTCTATCAGCGACAGCTCAATGCCAGCATGCTTTATGAGCAGTTCCTGCAGGCGCCGACGCCGGCGCTGGATGACGGCTATGGCTATGCCGTGGAGCTGACCGCCAACCAACTGCTGGTCGGCGCGCCCTTCACCAACACCGTTGGTCCCAACCGCGGCCGGGTCTACGCCTACACCCGGGTCGGCAACGGGTACGCCGCGCCGCAGCTGATCGATCCGGGACTGGCAGTCAACAACGACGCCAGCTTCGGCAGCGCGCTGGCCGTCGATGGCGGCTGGCTGGCCGTGGGCGCGCCGCGCTCGGCCACCTCCGGGCAGGGCGGGCAGGTGCAGCTGTATCGTTACGATGGCGACTTCGAGATCTGGGTCTACCACAGTTCCATAGGGCTGCCGACGCCCAGCAACGGCGCAGAATTCGGTACTCGAGTCCTGCTCCGCGGCGACCGCTTGCTGGTCAGCGCGCCGGGTGAAGCGATCGCCACCGGGTGGGTCTACGAGTACCAGCGCAGCGGTAGCGGTGCCGCTGCCAGCTGGGCCCTGCGTCAGCGTTTCCGCGCAGCCGCCGCAGCGGCCAGTCCGGCCTTCTTCGGCGCTGCCCTGGCGCTCAGTCCAGCGGCGGATCTGCTCGCGGTCGGCCAGCCACGGACCGCCAGTGACGGTCGCGTGTTCCTGTTCGAGCGCGACAGCAGCGGCGACTGGGCCGACGCGGGCAGCATCAACGACCGTCCAAGCACGGTCACGACCTTCGCCTACGGGCGTCAGCTTACTTTTGACGGCGACTACCTGTACGTTGCCGATACCGCCGCGCGCCTGTCCGGCTCGGCGCAGCGACCGGGCAATGTCTATCGCTTCCGGCGCGGCGCAGCGGGCGGTTTGGATCTGGAGCGCGACCATGCCCGTCCGGGATTGGACAATGACGGCTATGGGACCGCGCTGGTCTCGATCGGCAACGAGTTGGCCATCGGTGCGCCCGGGGTCGACGGCGTGGGCAACGCCGACGAAGGTCGGGTCTACACCTACGTCGGCAACAACCTCAACGAGGCCCCGGCGCTGATCTTCGACAACCCGGTCAGCGTGACCCAGGGCAAGGCGCTGCCGGCCAGCACGACGCTGGGTGTGGTCGTCGATTTCGAAAGTCCGTCGATGACCATCGCCGTTTCGGCGCAGAGCGGTGGCACTTCGACAGGCGTAGCAGCCAGCGGGCTGAGCATCGACGGCGATACCCTGCGCGGCGCATTGACCGCCAACTGCAGCGCCACCAGCGGCACCCTGCGCTTTCTGGCCAATGACGGCCTGGACACCGGCACCGGCGATCTGGCCATCAATGTGCTGCCCAACCCGCTGCCCACCCTGAGCTACGCCGCTGTCTCCGTGGCATTTGCCGGCAGCGCTACCGCCAGTCCGTCGACCGGTCCCAGCGACAACGGCTCGGTGCAGCAGATCAGCGTGCAGTCGGCCGGCAGCTACAGCGGAACGGTAAGCGTCAACGCGGCCGGCGTGGTCAGCCTGGGCAACGCCGGCCCGCCGGGCAATCACACCGTCACCGTGCGTATCACCGACAACTGCCAGGGCTTTCGTGATGTGCCTTTGGCGGTGAATGTGGGTCCCAATGCGCCGCCCACCTTCACCCCCGCCTCGCCGCTGCTGCGTCAGCAGGGCAGTCCGTCCGGCTCCGCCTTGACCATCGGCAACCTCAGCGATCCGGACACGCCGCTCGCCAACCTGCAGGTGAGCGTGATCGGCGGCGGCAGCGCCAGCGGCATCGTGGTCACCAGTCTGCTCAACACCGCCGGCACGGTCAGCGCCGCCCTGGCCGCCAGCTGCACCGCGACATCGGGAACGGTGCGCTTTCAGGTCAGCGACGGCAATTCCACCGGCAGCGGTGATCTGCAGGTCAACGTCAGCGCCAACACGGCGCCGGTGCTGACCTATCCGGCGATCAGCGTCGGCGTGGGCAGCAGCACCAGCCAGCTGCCCAGCAGCGGACCCAGCGACAACGGCAGCGTCAGTAGCATCAGCGTGCTGTCGTCAGGCAGCTACACCGGCACGGCGGTGGTCAGCCCGGCTGGCCAGCTCAGCCTGTCCAACGCCCAGCCGCTGGGCAGCCACACCATCACCATTCGCGCCACTGACAACTGCGGCAGCAATCTGGATGTGCCGGTGGCGGTCACGGTGACCGGCAACGCGGCGCCGGAATTCTTCCCCGCCGCGCCGGTCTCCTGCCAGCAGGGCACGCCAGCCGGCGCCGCAATCACCATCGGTACGGTGACCGACAGCGACGATCCGGTGGCATCGCTGGTGGTGACCCGGATCAGCGGCGGCACGGCCAGCGGCATCAGCGTCAGCAGCATCGTCAACAGCGCCGGCAGCATCAGCGCGCAGCTGGCCGCCGACTGCAACGCGACGGCCGGAACGGTGCGCTTCCAGGTCAGCGACGGTGACGTCACCGGTACCGGCGATCTGCAGATTCTGGTTGGTTTGAACACGCCGCCAGCGCTTGGCGGATATTTCGACCCGCGGATGGTGCTGGGCCAGTCGGCGACTGTCACCCCCAACCAGCCGCTAAGCGACAACGGCACCTTATTGCCGACGCTGGTGGCGGTGGCGCCAGGCAGCTTTGCCGGCAGCGCCAGCGTTGATACGCAGGGCGTGGTCATCTTGGACAACGTTGGACCGGTCGGGGCGTACACCGTCGGCGTTCAAGCCGAGGACAATTGCGCCGCGACCACCCAGCGCAGTTTCGAGCTGGAAGTGGTCACCGACGAACTGCTGATCAACGGCTTCGAGGGTGGTGGTAACGGCTAACTGTGGGCTTCTCGCAAGCTATGCTGTGAGTGGCTGGGGACTGGGAGCGATCATGGCGGCTCGGCTGGGGATCGTTGAGGACAATGACCGGCTGGCTGACGATCTGATCGCCGCGCTGATGCCGGGCGGGCAATTTGAGCTGGGCTGGCGTGCGGCCAGTCTGGCCCAGGCCCGCCAGCATGCCGACCAGCCGGTCGATTTGCTGCTGCTCGATTTGGGTCTGCCCGACGGCAGCGGTGTCGAGCTGGTCGACGAATTCCGTTGCGCCCAGCCGGGGATTCGCATCGTCGCTCACACCGTTTTCGACAGCGAGCGCCAGGTGATGCTGGCGCTGCAGGCCGGGGTGGACGGCTATCTGCTCAAGGGTGCCGCGGCGGTGCAGGTCGAAGAGGCGCTGAGCGCGGCGCTGTCCGGCGGTACGCCGCTGTCGCCCGCGGTGGCTCGCTATTTGCTGCGCCGGGTGCGCGGCGAGGCTGCCGACGGGGCCGCTGCTGCTACTGAAGCCGAGCAGCCGGCCCAGCTGACCGGGCGCGAGCGCGATGTGCTCGAGCACCTGGCCCGCGGCTACAGCTATCGCGAGACCGCCGAGTCCTTGGGGATACGCCCGCACACCGTGGCCCATCACGCCAAGAATCTGTACTCCAAGCTGGCCGCCCGCTCCTGCAGCGAAGCGGTCTTTGAGGCCGTGCGCAGCGGGCTGATCAAGCTGGGCTGAGTCATGAGCCGCGCACTTTCCGATCCCGGCGCAGATGCGTCCGTTGCGGCCACGCCGTGGTGGCTGGTGCTGCTCGCGGTGCTGGCGGTGCAGCTGCTTTATTGGCTGGTGATACAGCCGATACTGGTGGTGCCGGTGGGCAAGCTGGAGCGTATTGCCGTGCACTCGGCCGCCTACGCCCAACTCGACGAGCCCAGCGTCGGCGCCTGGGACGCGGCCGCGCCCACCGCCACCGAGCTGCCCTGGGAGGATTGCTGCGTTGCCGGCTATCGCGGCATCGAAATGCAGTTCGATCTGGACGCGGTGCCGGCAGTAGGGTTGGCGGTAGTGCCCATCGTGGGCTCGGACAATTATCAGATGTGGCTCAATGAGAGCCTGCTGCTGGCCGAGGGACGCATGCGGCTGCCCGATCACACCTACCACGGCAACGTCCGCGCGGTGTTTCGGCTGCCCGCCGCGGCGCTGCGCGAGGGCACCAATAGCTTGCGCTTCATCATGGTGCGGGATCGCGGTTCGCCGCACTTCTTCGTCGCCAGTCCGGTCATAGGCGACTACGCAAGCATTCGCGACGCCTACCGTTTTCGGGCCTTTCTGCTCAATGAGTACAACACCATCAGCTACACCATCGGCCTGACTTTGGCCGCACTGGCGCTGGTGGTGTTGTGGCGTGGTGAGCAGCGCGCGGTGCTGGCCTGGCTGGTGCTGCTGTTCGCGGCCTGGAGTCTGCGTCTGATCTGGTACGACGCCAGCGATCCGCCGCTGCGCGGTGAGGCGCGGATGACCCTGCTCTATGCGCTGGTCAACCTGCTGCCGGTGGCCTGGCTCAATCTGGCCAATCGCTGGGGACCCAAACCGCTGCCGGGCATTCGCCGCGCATCGCTGGCTGCCTGGCTGCTGCTGATCGTGGCCACCGCGCTTATACTGCATCGCGGCTGGTTTGACGGAATCGAAACCGTCAATCAGTTGGGGATGCTGCTAAACGCGGTGCTGGCACTGGCTACTCTGGTGGTATTTGCCCGCCAGCTGCGCGCCCACGGCCGCGAACGGGTAGCCGAAGTCGCCGTGTTCAGCCTGTGCGTCAGTCTGATCATCGTCGATGCGACCACCGCCCTGGTTGGCCGCGGCTCGCAGCATGTCGCCACCGCCATGCCCTGGCTGATGCTCGGCCTGGTCGCCGCATTCCTGTCGCACAACGTGCAGCTGTTCCGATCCTCGGCGCAGATCAATCGTCTGCTCAGCTCACGACTGCAACAGCGCGAGGCCGAGCTGATCCGCACCCACGAACAGCTGCGCAGCGCCGAGCGTCAGCAGGTCCTGGCCGACGAACGCCATCGGCTGATGCAGGACATGCACGACGGCGTGGGCGGGCAGCTGGCCGCGCTGCTGAGCATGGCTCGATCTGGTCAGCCGGACCCGGACAAGCTCCTGCACGCGGTGGCCGACGGCTTGACCGATCTGCGTTTGATCATCGATTCGCTGAATCAGATCGACGACGATCTGGCCCTGGCGCTAGGCAGTCTGCGCAGTCGATTGCAGCCTCTGCTGGAGGCGGCCGGCGTGGAGCTGCGCTGGCAGCTGGACACCCGGCTGTCGCTGCCGGGTTTTGGTCCGGAGGCGGTGCTGCAGGTCTATCGCATCGTCCAGGAGGCGGTCAGCAACGCCCTGCGTCACGGCCGACCCCGCACCATCGCCATCGTGCTGGCCGAAGAGGGCGACGGGGTGGTGCTGCGTATCGAGGACAACGGTAGTGGGATTCAGGCGTCGACCGATCCCGGCCAGGGGCTGGGTTTGCGCGCCATGGCCGAACGCGCCAGCCGCGTTGGCGCGACTTGCCAGATCCAAGCGAGGGAGGCTGGCGGCACCGTGGTGCGTTTGCACTGGCCGCGATAGCCAGACGGCAGCCCAAGCCTGGGACATTTGTGAGAGTACTATTGGCCCTCGAAACACCCCGTCTCGTCATCCCGGCCTTGAGCCGGGATCCAGCACGATTCGAGCGCGTCAAAGAGACACTGGACCCCGGTCTACGCTGGGGTGACGGAAAGGCACAGGAACCGCGAGGCTCGTCATCCCGGCCTTGAGCCGGGATCCAGTGCGTTCTGAGCACGTCAAGAAGTCACTGGACCCCGGCCTACGCCGGGGTGACGGAAAGTCACCCAGGACCGCTACTGCCACGACGGGCCGACGACAATCCCTGATCCGCATCAATCACACGCACCGATTCCACCTGCCTCACTGTTCCAGCGGTTGCGACGCTGGTGGCAGGCCGCCGCGTCGCGTTCAGCCGCCGCCGACAGTGAGGTCTCCACACCATCATCGGCCGGGTCATCGGCAAGTGCATCGGTGCTTGCGGCGCTGACAGCCGACGCAACCGGCGCGATATCAAGTCTGAACATCTCAAAGCGCGTGGCGTAGGAACCGACCTCGTCGTTGCAAGTGGCCTCGGCACTGATCCGGTCGACACCCACTGCCTGCAGCGGAAAGCTGGCGATGCAGCCAGAGCCAGATTCGCTCATCGGCATCAACTGACAGACCGTCTGCTCACGTTCCGGCCTCTCATCCAGGCAGCTAACGGCGTAGCGCACCGCTGCCGTGGGGAAGACGCCGTCGCCCAGTTTCAGCCGCTCCGCACCGGGAAAGGCCAGAAAGATGTGCTCACGATTGTGCAGGTTGGCCGGGCCCATGTACTCGACCGTCATCGCTTCAAATGCCGACGTGCGCGCGCTGTGATTGCCCGCGCCGGCAGTGCCTGCCACCCAGGTGCCGACCAGGTCGGGAATCCGCGCGCCGCTGGCGTCGATACGCGCCGCTTCCGGGCTGCGAGTAAGGTCGATACGCGCATAGCTGTAGGCGCGATGGGCCTCGATCCGGCTGGACAGGTGGCTGGCGGTGTCCAGATTGACCACGAGGTCGTTGCCTTCAACCATCACCATCTGGATTCGGCCCTTCTCTTCGCCGCTGGCCCGCTTGCAGTTCTTTAGGCGACAAACGGACTCCCGGTAGCGGTACAGCTCGCCGCTGAAGGTGTTCCCATCCAGTTCGCCCGATGCGTACAGCCAGATCGGTCTGCCAACGTGATCGTAGTCAAGCAAGGACAGCGAGATGATCTGATCCTGCTGATCCACCACCAGGCTGGCGAAGGGCAGTTCGGCATTGATCCAGCTGCCGGAGTCCACGCGTTCGGGCGGGCTTGCCCCGGCGCCGACGCCGATGCGGATCTCCTGCGCATCCAGTTCGATGACCTCGTTGTCGCTGACCAGCCGATAGCGAAGTTGCACAGTCTGCGCAAATGGGTAGTCCTTGCCGACGCCATCGCGGGGGCTGAGCAGGGTGCGCCGCGCGGGCTGACCGCTGCTGGTGCAGGCCCCATCCGCCAACGGGGCGACCCAAAGATCAATCGCCTCCGGGCTGATCTGCATCTGCACGTCGGTGGTGCAGTGATCGCTCGCCGGCTGCTCCACCAAGATAAAGAAATTGCCGTCCTGCCCGATAGCCCGCGGGTGCACGCTAAACTCCCCGGCAATCGAAGGATCAACTTTTGCGGCCGCCTGACCGGCAACGGCAAGCAACAAGATCAGGGCGCCACAGCGCTGAGCAAAAGAGGAAGAGAGAGAAGCGTTGCGCATAGTTGAGACAGTGTGATTTGGGCCGCAGTGGACAGCAGGTCACCGGGCTTGGTTCCCAGTACGCTGGGTGAGACCGAGATGTCGTTTTCCTCTCCCGCTCTCGTTGCATCAGGTATCCGACCGCCGCGAAGACTGATCGGCAGGTCGGCAATCACCGCAACTGGAGGCAAAGTAATGAACAACATCAAGACACTGCTGATGGCCCTGCTGCTGACCGTCGCCGGACCGGCGATGGCCGACAAACCCTTGGGCCAGATGGTCGAGTTGGACCCGGCCCAAATCCAGGCGCACAAGGCGCTGCGCGCCGAGCACTGGCCGCCTTTCGTCAAGCTGCGTGGCGAACACCAGCGCGAGACTCGGGCGCTACGGCGAGCCGAGAGAGCCGGCGACGCGGCTGAAGTCGAGCGGCTCAGCAGGCATACCGACGCGCTGCTGGTGGCGATGCACGAGCGTCGTGCGCAGCACGATCAGGCCATCCGCGAGACCCTGCGTCCGGAGCAGATTGCGGGCTTTGAGGCCTGGATTGCCGAGCGCGAGGCGATGGTCGGCAGTTCACGCGACGCTCGTTTGCTGCAGGGCGGCTAACGATACTCGCGTCCCCGGCCAGGGGTCCGGGCTGGAACGGATCCCTGGTCGCGCCCGGCAGCTCAACCACGGCATTGAGCGCAACATGCCTCCGCCGCGTCCTGAGGCGACGGCTACGCCCGGTTGGCCCGGTCTGCGTTGACCTCCGTCAACACCGCGCCCCTCAATAGCGCGCAAGATAGGGATGCGAGCGCGGTGCAGCGTCAGGGCTGGCCGACTACGGATCGCCAGCCGCCAGCCGCCAGCTGAGAACAGGCGCTTCGTTGAGTGGAAGCGCACCGGACCCACTCCGATTCAATTACTGCAGAGGAAGCTGCCGCAATCGAATTCCAATGACGGATCGTGCACAGCCAGTGTTCGTCGCCCGCGGGGTGACCAAGGTCTACCGCAGCGGCGAAGTCGAGGTCCACGCGCTGCGCGGCGTGGACGCGACGCTGTACGAAGGCGAGCTGGCGGTGATTCTGGGTCCTTCGGGCGGCGGCAAGTCGACGCTGCTCAACATCCTCGGCGGGCTCGATTCCCCAACCGCGGGGCACGTGCGTTTCCGCGACCATCAACTCAGCGGCGCGACAGAGCGCGAGCTGACCCGTTTTCGCCGTGACCACGTCGGCTTCGTGTTCCAGTTCTACAACCTGATTCCCAGCCTGACTGCGCGTGAAAACGTCGCCCTGGTTACCGAGATCTCCGCCGACCCGATGGCCCCCGAGGAGGCGCTGGCGATGGTCGATCTGGACCATCGACTCGACCATTTTCCGGCCCAGCTTTCCGGCGGCGAGCAGCAGCGCGTTGCCATCGCCCGGGCGATTGCCAAGCGTCCCGAAGTGCTGCTATGCGACGAACCTACCGGCGCGCTGGATTCCAAGACCGGGATCAAAGTGCTGGAGGCGCTGACCGCGGTCAACGAGCAGCTCGGCACCACCACCGCGATCATCACCCACAACGTTGAGATCCGCCGCATCGCGCACCGCGTGCTGCACGTCGCCGATGGCGTCATCGCCCGCTTGGAGGTCAACCCGACGCGGGTCAAAGCCAGTGAGATCAGCTGGTGATGCGTACTCTGGATCGCAAGCTTTGGCGCGATCTGAGTCGATTGTGGAGCCAGGCGCTGGCGATCGCGCTGGTGCAGGCCTGCGGCGTGGCGACGCTGGTTCTGGCGGTCGGCTCCTTCCAGTCACTGCTGGAGACGCGCACCGCTTACTACGAGCGCTATCGCTTTGCTGAGGTTTTCGCCCAGGCCACGCGAGCGCCGCAGCAGCTGACCGCGCAGATCGGCGCCATCGCCGGGGTTGCGACCGTCGAGGCGCGGATCGTGCAGCCGGTACTGCTGGACATCGCCGGCATGCGCGAGCCGGCCACCGGCCAGGTGCTGTCGCTGCCCGATCATCGTCAGCCGGTGCTCAACCGGCTGTTTATGCGCCAGGGTCGAACGCCGCAGCCCGGGCGCAGCGACGAGGTGATCGTCAACGAGAGCTTCGCCCAGGCACACGGTTTCCAGCTCGGCGCGCGCTTCTCGGCGATCATGAACGGCAGCAAGCGCGAGCTGCAGATCGTCGGCATCGCCCTGTCACCGGAATTCGTCTATGCCCTTGGGCCCGGCGACCTGGTGCCGGACGCGCGACGCTTCGGGTTGATCTGGATGTCCGAGTCGGCTCTGGCCGGACTCTACGACCTGGAAGGCGCCTTCAATGACCTCAGCCTGCGCCTGCTGCGCGGCGCCAACCAGACTGCCGTGATCGAGCAACTGGATCAGCTGATCGCGCCCTACGGCGGAGCCGGCGCGCACGCTCGCGACGAGCATCCCTCGCACGCCTTCCTGGACAGTGAATTGGAGCAGCTGCGGGCCATGTCGCGGGTGATACCGCCGATCTTCCTGCTGGTCTCGGCCTTCCTGGTCAACATCGTGCTGTCGCGACTGGTTGCGCTGGAGCGTGAGCAGATCGGCTTGCTCAAGGCGGTCGGCTACGGCCGTTGGGAAGTCACCTCGCACTATCTGAAGCTGATCGCCATGATCGCCCTGCTCGGTGTGCTGATCGGCGCGGCAGTCGGCACCTGGCTGGGTCAGGGGCTGACCCGGCTATATGCGGATTTCTTCCATTTTCCGTTTCTGCTCTTTCAGCGCGATCCCTTGGTCTACCTGCTGGCCGTCGGTGTGTCGCTGCTGGCCGCATTTGCCGGCGGCGCAGGGGCCTTGGCGTCGGTGCTGAATCTGCCTCCTGCCGTCGCCATGCGACCGCCGGCGCCGCCGATCTACCGGCGCTGGATTTCCGGCCGGTTGGCGGCGGTGCGGGCGCTGTCGCAGCTGACCATCATGGGCTTTCGGCATCTGCTGCGCTGGCCGTTGCGCTCCTTTCTGACCGCGCTCGGAGCCTCGTTTGCGGTTGCGCTGCTGGTCTTGGCGATCTTCTCCTTCGACTCCATCGACTACATGATCGAGGTCAGCTTCGATCGCGCCGAGCGCCAGGACGCGACGCTGCACTTTTTTCAGGAGGCCCCGCCAGCGGCGGCGCAGGCGCTGGCGCAGCTCCCCGGCGTTCTCCAGTTGGAGCCGGCAAGAACGATGGCCGCGCGACTGCGCCACGGCCATCGCTCGCGCCTGATCGCCATCCAAGGCCGGCCGGCGGGTGCCGATCTCGGCCGATTGCTCGATCTGGATCATCAGCCGCTGCGCCTGCCGGAAACCGGTCTGGCGATCAGCGAGCACGTCGCCAAGCTGCTGGCCCTGCGCCGCGGCGACCTGGTCCAGGTCGAGTTTCTGGAAGGGCAACGGCGAGTGGTCGAAACGCCAGTCACCGAAGTCTTCCAAAGCTACTTCGGGCTGGTGGTGGCGATGGACCAGGCCGCCCTCGACCAACTGGCCGGCGGCGGTCCGCGCATCGACAGCGCTCGGGTGTTGATTGATGATGCGCAGCTCGACGCGCTCTATCAGCGGATCAAGAATCTGCCGGTGATCGGCACGGTCGCACTGCAGCGGCTGGCGGTCGCTCAGTTCCGCGCGACGATACGCGAGAACATCGCGATGTCGGTAGCGATCTACGTCAGCTTCAGCGTCATCATCGCCTTCGGCATCGTCTACAACAGCGCGCGCATACAGCTGTCGCTGCACGGCCGGGAGCTGGCCTCGCTGCGGGTGCTGGGATTCCAGGTGGGCGAGGTCGCCCGGGTGCTGATGACCGAACTGGGGCTCATCGTGCTGCTGGCGCAGCCGCTGGGCTGGCTGCTCGGCTATGGGTTTGCATGGGGCATGCTGAAGGGCTTTGAGAGCGACCTCTACAGGATCCCTTTGGTCGTCGCGCCGTCGACTTTCGCCATCGCCAGCATCGTGGTCTTGAGCGCCTCCGCCGTATCGGCACTGATCGTGCTGCGCCGACTGGGCCGCCTGGACCTGATAGCCGTTTTGAAGACTCGGGAGTAACCATGAATGCCCGAACGATGAAGATCATGTTCTGGATTGGCGGGGTTGGCCTGCTCATCTACCTGCTGTACTCGGCATTGCGCCCTTCAGCGATAGGCGTGGACGTCGCCGGCATCGATCGCGGAGCGATCATCGTCACCGTCGACGAAGAGGGAGTGACGCGTATACGCGACGTCTATCGCGTCTCGGTGCCTATCGGCGGGCACTTGGCGCGCTCGTCACTGAAAGTGGGCGATCCGGTGACCGCTGGCGACGTTGTGGCCGCCATTCATCCGGCCGATTCGCCGTTTCTGGATGCGCGCAGTCGGCGTGAGATCGAGGCCGGCATCCAGGCCGCCAGCGCGGCCATCTCGGTGGCGACCGCCGAGCTGAAACGGGTGCGCTCGCAGCTGGCCTTTGCCCAGTCCACGCTGGAACGCACCCGAGCCTTGGCCGACAAGCAGACGGTGTCACGCCAGACGCTGGATCAGGCGGTGCTCGAGGTTGATAGCCTGCAGGCACGGGTCGGCGAGGCGCAGGCAGCGCTGGAGCTGCGTCGTCGGGAGTTCGAATCGGCTCAGGCCAAGCGCCTGCAGCCCGGCGAGACCCTGGCCGCCGACGTTGGCGACGGCTGCTGCGTGCAGGTCACCGCGCCGGTCGATGGCGTGGTGTTGCGATTATTTGAGGAGAACGAACAGGTGGTTGCGGCCGGCGCGCCGCTGCTGGAGGTCGGCAATACCCAGGCCCTGGAAATCGTCGCCGAACTGCTCTCCAGCGACGCGGTTCGGGTGCAGCCGGGAGCCAGTGCGGTGGTCGACGGCTGGGGCGGCGACACCCCGCTCAGCGCCCAAGTCCGGCAGGTCGACCCGGCCGGCTTCACCAAGGTCTCCGCGCTCGGCATCGAGGAACAGCGGGTCAATGCGGTGCTCGATCTGGCTGGTCCCCCGGAGCGCTGGCAGCGCCTCGGCCACGACTACCACGTCTTCGTGCGCATCGAAGTCTGGCGCGATGACGATGCGCTGCGGGTGCCGTTGGGGGCGCCGTTTCGCGATGGCGACCAATGGGCGGTGTTCGTGGTAAACGACGGCATGGCCGAACTGCGCGGCGTGCAGCTGGGGCAGCGCAACAGCCACCATGCCGAGGTTGTTGCCGGCCTCGACGAAGGGGAGCGGGTGATCCTGCATCCCAATGACCAGATCGACGATGGGACGCGAGTGGCGGCGCGCGCGCCGTAATAGGCCCCCGCAAAGCGTTGCCGCAGCGAGGCTCATAGCGACCGAATGGCCGCGCCAACCGTTGTTCCGACGTTTTGGATCGACCCTCAGTGAGGAGCTGTCTGGGTTTGGAGTAAGGTCGCGAGTCACCGATTGTTGCAATCCACGACAGCAGCGAACTGAGAGATTGCCCGCCCCACGGACACGATAAGCCCAACAGTGGCCGCTTGGGGAAGCGTCAATGTCCGCCTCACGTCATTCCATACTGACTCTGTCAGCTGTGCTCATTGTCGCCTGCGCCGATTCGGGACCCACGGCACCCGCCGCTGAGACCGCCGCACCGGCTGACGCGCCAAGCTACCAGCCGCAGCCGGTCTACTGCGCCGACGGCAGCGGCGCGCTGTGTTCGATCCTGCCGTCCTTCATCGGCCCCGATCCGGCCATCAACGGCTTCGGATATCAAGGCCTGAGCGACGACGTTAAAAGCGCCGCCGACGACGCGCAAACCCCCTTCGACAACATGTCCTGGCAGATGTTTGTGGCGCTGAACTGGCAGGCGAGTCAGTCTGGCGGCGACGCCAAGAGCGGCCTTTCCGGCGCCGGTCAGGTGCTGTGGCAGACCTGGGCCCGGCCCGAGCAGGTCTTCGGTGGCCCGACCGGCCTGTGCGATAACCCCAAGGGCCTGCCCACCTTCAACATCATCGCCAAGTCCGGCGGGCAGGGCTCGCGCGACGAGGAATTCATCCAGGCCACCGGCCAGCCGCTGATCGACGCCAACGGCAACTGGGCGCTGTTCGAGCGGCGCATGAACGGGGTCGAGCAGCAGTACATCGAAGGCCACGGTCTGAACACCTACGCGGGACAGGAAGCCTTCGTCAAAGCCGGCAATGCCGTGCTCTTTCCGCCCGGCGATGCGAGCAAGCCCAACGGCGCGCCGGGCGCCATCGAACTCAAGGCCGCTTGGCGAATCATCGACGCCAGCGAAGCCGACCGCTACTTCAACACGCCTGCGTTGATCGACGTCCAGGGCGCCTACGTGCGCGACGGCCAGCCGCTGTGTGCCGAGGTCACCGTGGGCCTGGTCGGCCTGCACATCATTCAGGCCAACGTCGAACAGGGCAATCTGCTGCCGCAGTTCATCTGGGCCTCCTTCGAGCACGTCGACAACGCGCCCTTCGCCGAAAATGCCTGCGCCGCCACTGACAACAACTGCTACACCACCATCCCCAACAACCAGTGCCCCGCGCCGGCCAATGCGCCTGACGCCAGCTTCTACAGAGCCGCCTGCGCCGCCCTGCCGCCCAACACCCCGCCCACGCTCAACGGCCAGGACAGCGCCTTCATCTGGGAGCGCCAGCCGCCCTACGCCCAAAGCTATCTGACCACCCCCGGCGGGCAGGCCTGCAGCGGCGACCCCGCGCAGTGCTGCGGCACCCAGGTCAGCCACTGCTGGGACGTCTACACGCTCACCCAAAAGCTCAACGCCGACTGGCAGGCCCAGTTGACCGCCATCGACTCGGTCTTCGCCAATTACTACCTGATCGGCAGCAACTGGGGCGCCAGCATTGAGCCCGAACCACCCAAGTTGGACAACGGGTCGGTGCCGGCTTTCTTGGCTAACGGCACGTTGGAGACATATATCCAGTCCGATCCGAAGTTTGGCAACTGTGTGGGCTGCCATGCTGGGGCCAGCTTGGCCTATCCCAGTGGTGGAAAGAATCGGCCTTCTGCCAACTTCAGTTTCTTTCTTGGTCTGGCCACTGAGCAGCAGTGCGCGGATGTGGATGCTGGGCCGATCTTTAGTCAGAGCGAGGCGGAGGCGGTTTGCCCGCGGGTTTGTAGTGGGCAGGAGGAGGAGTGGAATGGGGAGTGGGTTACGACGCAGTGGGGGGTGGCTAGTGTTTGTGGGTGTTGTGGGTGAGTAAAGAACTGACCCGTGCTGATACCAACCTAGAAGTGGAGCTCAAACCATGGATCAAGCCGAGTTCGCTAAGCAAGAGTATCTTGCCTTGCGTAAGGAGATTGAGGAGTCGAAGACAAGAGTTTTTCAAACGATGGGCTTCGGACTGGTCGTCGTGCCAGGCTCCCACTTCATAGCGCAGAAGTATGAACTCGATACCGCGATCCTGGGATTGCCGTTGTTGGTTGTGGTCGTTGCTTTGATCTACATGGCGGAGAGTAACGCCATCATGCGGTGCGGTCGATACATCCGATTGAATATTGAACCGCGCGCTCGAGTGCAGGGCTGGGAAGCATGGCTGGAGCGCACTGACAGTTTCGACAGGCGGGCAGTAGATCGATCAATGTCTTATGCCTTCTACTTGTTGTTCTTGGTCTATTTCATTGGATCCGTTTTCATGGCAACCAGGTTCGCTCTGGGGGAGTATGGCAGTCTTTGGGGGGCGGCATTCCTAGGTGCGTATTTCGCCGTAGGGGTATGGTTCTCAATCTTTTTAACGCAAAGAGTGAAGATTTCTACATCGATTCCCGCTGACGGCGACTAACGTCATTACGTATGACCTCGGCGTGGCGACATTTTTAAGAATTCGCGGATAGCCAAGCTCGCACGCATTTGAAGAGGTTGCCTGAACGAACCAAGGACGGCTGGAAGGGAGTGATTCCCAATCCATCAATCTGTGCAGTCGGTATCCCGGCCGCATGGACGCGAAGATCGAAACTGACGAGCGTTTGGGGCAGCTATGCCTAGAATCTAGCTTCCCGAGACCGGGAGAATCTCTTTTCGCCTGTTGACGGGAGTGGTGAAACAACGACCCCATTGCTTGCCAGGACTTTTATCATCCTGGTCTTGGTTGTAGCTGCGCCATCCGGCAGATTGGGTCGGGTCGGCTGCGTAATGGCATTCTTGAATCCACTATGTCCACGCTTCACAAAGTCCAACGCATGTCGGACGGGTGCTTTCATCGGCTCTGCGACGACATCATTCGGCGGCTTGGCCCGAAGTACGCCCGGCTTCGCACGTACGGCCTAAACGAGGATGGTGAGAGCATCGTTGGTCAGCCCGATTCTTACGTCGGTGACTCCGCAGCGACCTGCCGCATCGCCGTCTGCTATACGGTGCAGAAGAGGAGTTGGTGGACCAAGCTGGTGGAGGATGTGAAGGAGGCTGTCGACGCGTCCCCGAACGTCGAGGAGGTCGTTGCCGCCTTGCCGTGGGACGTAGACCGCGACGGTCCGACCAAGGGTGAGAATCTCTACTGGCTGGACAAGGCGAAGACAGCCGCCGGCAAGGCGGCATTTTCTATCCTTCCCGGGACGGAAATCGCCCGCCTTCTCGATACCGACCACCAGGATCTCCGTCACGCGCACCTCGGCATCCCGTACTCTCGACTCTCCTATCAAGCAATCTTCGCGGCATGCCGTCGCACCACCGTCGAAGCCATCGACGACCTCCGAGCCGGCGGGCGGTACGAACCCGCCCGCTACCAGTACCGCAACGCGGACCGGGAATTGTTCCGCATGTGGCAACGTGCCACCCGCGGCGCAAAGTTGGGTGCGGATCGGGAAGGGGCGGTCCGACTCATCGCACTGGTCAACGACTCGGGCTACGGCAAGACGAGCTTGCTTTGCTCTTTCGCTTCATCACTCTCCGCCTGCCAACCGGTCCTATTCATTCAAGCTCGCCACTTGTCGTTCGTCGGCGAAGACTCCTTAGTCCGGGCAGTGGTTCAGGCTCTCCAGGGCGTCCTTGATCCCGAACTCGCGCGCGGTGAGGAAGCCGCCATGGTCTACAACCTACGGCACGCGCGGCTGACTGTCGTCCTCGACGGGCTGGACGAGGCCGGCAACTCCGACACTGTGCGGCGGGCAGTTCGTTATTGGCTGGACTCCCTACTAGGTCGCCAAAGCGTTCTAGTCCTGTCTTCTCGAAGGGAGTTTTGGCGGCTCGCTTCCGAGCGATCCTGGGGTCGGTGGATGGCTAGGATGAGCACCGACGACCGGGAGGCCGCCACACCTAGCAACCGGTCAGCACTTACCCAATCCGAGCCGTCCGCCGGCGTCCGCCTGCCTGGACCGTTCTCACTGGCGGAGCTGAAGGGAGCTTGGATCGCTGCGGGGCGGCCACCGGACGCACTGTCCGCGCTCCGAGGTGAGGTGCGTGAGGAACTCCGGCATCCTTTCACCCTTCGGGCTTTCCTCGAACTGTCCGCCGGGGCCGAGGTTGTTTCTGCTCCTACTCGCACTGACATCATGTCAGCTTGGCTCGATGTCCGCCTGCGCGCGGAGGAAGATCCTGCGTCCCGGATCACCGCGGAGGTGTACCGCGTTACCCTTGTCGAAGTGGCAAAGAGGATCTCCGCGACGAATGCAGGCTCGATAGGAGTCGACGAACTGCACGGGGTGTCGAGGTTCGACGCCTCCCGACCGCCGGGGCCGGTCGTCGAGCGGCTCCTTCACGTGGGCATCCTGGAATCGCTCCCTGGGCGTGCGGATCGCATTCGCTTCGTGTTCGAGGCGGTGCAAGATTTTTTCCTCGCGGAAGACGACGTGGCGGCCGTAGCTTCAGACACGCAAACGGTGGCCCTGGACTTGGTGAAAGGTAGCTTCAGCAAGGCTTACATCCGCCTTGAGCGCCTGGGCCGAGGGCTGATCGGCTCGCCATTACGGAACGAGTTGCTTAGTGCGCTAGCCGACCTCGATCCTGTCCGGGCCGCAGTTGTGATGCAGGCACATCCGAGTGCCTATGATTCGGAAGTGCGGGAGAGAATCGTTACGGCTCTTGAGGAGGGACTCGGGAGCCGACACCGCGCTCGAGCCGCATTTTCGGCGAACCTGCTGGGCCGCCTTGACTGCCAGGAAGCGAGGAAGTCACTGCTCGAGGGTCTTCCGGCCGCGGAATGCCCTTATCACCTTCGGGTGTCCGGCGCACGAGCCTTAATCCGGTTGGGCTGCCTCGAGGGAGTGGCTTTCGTTTACGCCTGTCCGCATTTCGGGTGGATCGGCACACCCTACTACTTCAGCCAAGACATTCAGCGAATGCGAACCGCCGACCCCGCGTTCAGGGCGGCCTTAGGTGACTACGCGATGGTGCGGCTCGAGGCACTAAGCGGGACCCATGAGCACTTCCGGGCAGTGACAGTGCTCGCGCACTTAGGGAATGCCCACCTTGCCGAGCATTTGAACAATCGGCTTGCGGCGAACGGCGCCCTGCAGGGATACGAGAACCACGCCCTGTTGGCCGTCGGGACCGAGAGGGCGGCCGCCGTGTTCGCGACCTCGCTTAGGGCTGCCGCCGCCGCCCTCTTGGAGCTACGTGAGGACGACGGAGGCTCGGCTCGCTTGGAAGTACACTACAGCGTGTCACCCAAAACGTCGGACCTCCGCCACCTGATCACCGCACCGTTCGAAGCCGCACTGGAGGAGCTCATTGGCGACGTTGATGATGAGGTAGCACGACTCGCCATCGACTTGGCAAATACCAGCAAATCCCCTCGCTTACTGCACCGATCCCTGGTCGTTCAAGCCGGACGACGGGGACTGCGATTCCCTTCATCCGGGCAGGTTGCTGATACCGTTGACCCGCACATGTGGGTGTCGTGGTGGAACGCCGCTGAGTCCGATGCTGTTCGAGGCATGCTCCTGAGGGCCATGAGCCCTGTACCGAGTGCAGAGACAGAGCGGATCTTGATCGAGTGCCTCGACAACCCACGGTTCCGCTCCGCGGCAGCACATCAACTTGGAAAGATGAGAAGTCACCAAGCGGCCTCGCCGCTCCGTCGGCTACTTGACGAGGGGCTCCCTGGGTCGGACTCATTCGAGGTAATCCGGGCGATTAGCCTCCTAGCAGATCCGGCGGCGTTGGACGTCCTAACCCAGATGGTTCAGGACCCAGCCGAGAATCAGCTGAGCATAATCGTCACGACCTTAGGTGCGATCGGCACGGTAGAGTCGGAGCGAGTTCTTCATGAACTCCTCGACGACGAGCAGGCAGCCGAGTGGCTGGTTAGCGGGCTGTTCCTTCACGGAAGTTCCAGCGCGATTGCCCGCGTGGTTAGAGAAGCCACAAAAGATGGCCGGGGCCCGCTCTGGCTGGCGAAGCAATTGCCGATTTGCTTCACGTGGTGGGGATGGACGGCCGGTCACTTTCTCACGCACGTCCAGGACGGTGAGCTAATTGCCTACCTCGAGGAGCAGGAACATGAGTTCCAGGGCCCTGCAAAGTGGAAGCTCCTCCACGCCGTCGAATACATCGACTCGGAGAATGTGCGTCGGCTGCTCAGGAAGATCGCAGCCCGCCGCGGGACGCCGGAGGACGACGTGCTCCGCGGGGACGACGGATTGAGGGCATCTTGGGTTGCGTCGCGCGACCTCTTGAATCGTGAAGACCCTTCCGTGGCAGCCTACTTCGTCTCCGAGGCGATCAGCCTGGACGCACAGCGGAGTTGGGCCGCTCATGATCTTGTGAAGCTTCCTCGCGACGCGGTCGCGAGCTGTCTGCGAGAGGCACTCTCCGACTGCGTTGCCAACGAACAAAGGGCGACCATCGTACGCCTCATGGGTCATTTCGGCAGCGAACGGGACGCAGCCGCCGTCCGCGGCTTTGTCGAGTGCGACCACGATGGTTTGGCGGATGCCGCCTACGAGGCATTTTGCCGGCTGACCGACCCCATGCTCGTGCCCTCGGACTGGGGTGGGCCGTGATTTGCGATCCTGCAACAGCAACCTTCGGAATTCCCGATTTGAGCACAGCTCCCAGCAAACACGTGCGACCTTCGGTGCCTGGTTCGATTTCCGTGTCAATGTCGTGGAATCTGAAAGGTTCCGTCCTCTTTTGTTCGAGGGTAAGTTCAGTTTTTCGGTGGGAGGAATCGCACTGCGCTAGCGCTAAGGAGATTGAGGACCGGACACCGACGGTTGGGAGTCGCAAAAGGCTTGCTGTTTACGGATGACCCGGCGGCGAGGTGATCAAGAACCATGCATTTCAGCCAAATCTGAACGATCCAGCCCGAACTTCCCCACAGCCGCCCGTCCAGCCTCCTCCGGACGATTTTGACGCGCGGTGGCCTCTCACCCGTTTCGCGCGTTAGCCTTGGCGAAGCTCAGGCCGCGGATCCATTGCTGGTCCCAGTCGGCGACCAGCTTCTCCAGCGATGCCAGCATGCCGATGGCTCGGCAATAGCGACTTTCGGTGGCCTCGACCTGCCGTGGCCACTGCGATTCACTGAGACCCAGTTGCCGCAACATCGGCGGCACCTGTGCTTCAATGCGTCCCCGCACACCGGGATGCAAAGCACGGCCGGTCTGGTCGACCAGATCCAGATACTGGGCCTGGTTGATCGGCACCAGCAGTTGCCTCGGGTTGCCGAAGATGGGTCCGAGCAGGTCAGTAGGGGCGCGGGGTCAGGTCTACTATCGAAGCACCTGTGGGCAACCTGGGACATCTCCCATGATTCAGCCTCCCAGTGATCAGATTGCGGAAGGGTCGCGGGTTGCGGCGCGCGAGCAGTAGTGAGGCCAGCCGCCGGACCGCCGGGGCGCACCAGAAACTCAGGCGCCCGGTTCACCAACCCTACTCGAAATCATCCACGAAGATCGGCCCGGGCAGTCGCAGGTAGGCCAGGTTCGAACTGGCTTGTCCGTCCGCGCGTTGGAAGCCGCCGCCGATGATGATCTGGTCGCCGCAGACTGCGGTGTCGCTAACGGTGCCGGAAGGCAGGAATGCGACCCCAGGGAATTCGACGCCCTGTCCAAACGCCGTCCACTGTTGGGTTTCCGGGTCAAGGCTGCCGATGCCATTCAGGGGAACGCCGGCCATGCTGGCAAACATGCCGCCCACCAGCAGTTGGCCGTTGCGTTTGTGCAAACTGGAAACCGAGGTGAAGAATGACTGGCCCGGGCCCGACGGCGCGCTCCACACGCCGGTTGCCAGATCGAGCCGCGCAATCCCAACCACCGGCGTACCGTCTAGAAACTGAAAGTTGCCGCCCACATAGAGCCCGCCGTCGATGTCCTCCATGCTCAGTATGAAGTCGTTGAAGTCGCCGCCTGGGTAGATCCAGGTATCGGTCTGCGGAAGATAGAACGCAAATCCACCGGCGCTTTGGCCACCGGCCTCCTGATAGGAACCGCCGATGTAGATGCCGTCACCTACGCGATGGAAGGCCTCCACAAAGCCATTGGTGCCGTTGGTCGGGCCGCTACCCAGCGTGTTCCACTGCAGCGTGGTCAAATCCAGACGCGCCACCCGGCGTGCCGGCAGCGTGCCGGCGTTGTCGAAGAAGCCCGCGACGTAGAGGTCGTTGCCATCGGCATAAAGCTCCTGAACATCGCCGTCCAGCGTCGCGCCGACCGCTTCCCATTGGCCGCTGCTGAGGTGATAGCGGGCAAGCCGATTCGCCGGTACGCCGCCAACACCGAGGAAGTTGCCGCCGATGTACAGCCAGCCCCCGTGTACAACGGCGGCGTTGACGGCACCGATGATCTGATGATCGGCTATGCCGCCCAGCGGGCTGATCTGGAGACTGCCGCAATCCATCTGCGCGATCTTCACTGCGGAAACGCCGCCGATCTCGGTGAAGCGGCCGACCAGATAAGTTTGGCCGCCGCTGGTTAGGATCTCGTCAACGGAGCCATTGGCTGCTGCAACCGACCCAGCGCCGAGTGGCTGCCATTGCCCGCTTGCCGCAATCAAGCGCGCGACAGAATTCTGCGTCTCGCCTCCAGCGTGTTGAAAGGAGCCACCGACGTACACCTGGTTGTCGTGCGCCCGCATGAACCCGGAGGCTCCGGTGACGGTCCCGGTCAACCCGTCACCCAAGGCGTGCCAGGAATTGCTCATGACGTCGTACCGGGCAATGTTGTTCGCCAACACGCCGTCCATAGAGGTGAACACCCCCGACGCGTAGACGTGGCTGTCTACCGACGCCAAGCCTCGCACGCTGCCGCCCGTGAAGGTGCCCATTCCCAGCGCCTGCCAAGTCGCGCCAACGCGGTCGAAGCGGGCCACGCCATCGGTGGGTAGTCCGTTGACAGTTGAGAAATCTCCGCCGACGTAGATCGCATCGACATCGGTGGCGATGGCGAAAACGATGTCGTTGAGAGACGCGCCCAGGGAATTCCAGGTGCCCATTTGCGGATCGTAGCGGGCGATCCTGGACGCGCTGACACCGCCAATCTCGATAAAGCCGCCGCCGGCGAGGAGCTGGTCGCCGTCAGCCTCCAGCGCATTGATACTGGTGGGTGGGGCGAGGATCTCAGTCGTCATCTGGGTCGCTGGATCGTATCGGATCAATCCCAGCGAACTTTGCAGGTAGATTTCGCCACCCACCGCGGCAAGGGCGTCGACAATGCCGACGGCCAGTTCGGTGATCGGCGTCGACCATTGGCCGGTGACCAAGTCCAATTGCGCAAAGCCCCAGATGCCGCCGATGCCCTGCGGCGCCATGCTGTCGCCGGCGACGAACAGGGTGTCGCCGAGTAGCGCCAAATCGTTGACCGAGCCGCGGATCAGGTCATTGGCCGGGGCTGAGAAGAGGCCGGTTTGCGGGTCAAATACGACCAGCCCCATGGCTTGGACGTCGTCGCAGGCAGCAAACCAGCCGCCAAGAATCAGTCGGCCGTCGGCAAGTTCAACAGACGATGTGACCGAGGCATCGCAACCTCGACCGTTGAATCCCAGGGCCGTCCATTCAGCCGTCGGATTGCCGCAGTTCGCGGTGGCAGTAAACAGCGACAGGGCGACAACTAGTCTGCGCATAGTAGGGCGCCAATCAGAGCGGTGCGCGAGTTTGTCTGCGGCGGGGCGCTTACGCAATCAGTGCTTCGTTGCGGATTGTGATATCGCTTGCTACTCGAAGTCGTTGGCAAACAGATCTGCCTCAGAGTCGAAGGTAGCCTGCACGAATCGGGCGCGATCAAATTGAACCACGCACGTCCCGGCTCCCGCGCAGTCGCCGCTCCAGCCAGCGAAGGTCGAACTCGCCCCAGCCTGAGCGGTCAGGGTGATGTCCTGATCCCATTCGAACTGCGCGACGCAATTGGATGCGCAGTTGATGCCAGCCGGGGCGCTGATCACGCGGCCGGTGCCGCGGCCGGCGATGCTCAGATCGAGGGCGCCGCGCAGCTGGTAGCGGGCGATGCTCCGGGAGGAGTTGGTGCCGGCTAAGCTGATGCTGCCGGCGACGTAGAGCTGATCGGCCTGGGCGAGCAACTTCTGTACCCGGCTAAACGGACCGAGGCCGTCGCCCATCGTCGACCATTGCGGATCGCCGGGTTTCCAACGGGCGACATGACCAAGCGTTTGAGCTTGATCTGCGGAATGCTCGAAGCGGCCGCCCGCATAGAGCCAGTCGCCCTCGATCATCAGGGCATGGACCGTATCGTCGGAATGGGTGCCCAGGCCGTTTGCGACCGCTTCCCAAGCACCACCGTCCAAACGCCAGCGGGCGATACGGACGGCGGGTACCTGAACGCCGGCGACGGTTTGGAAGCGTCCGCCCACATACAGATACTGGTCGTCTGCCGCGATTGAATACACGGGTCCGTTCGCTCCTTCACCTTCGGGTGCGACCAAGGCGTGCCACTGTTGGCCATCCCAACGCGCGACATGGTGCGCTTCCACCTGTCCAGGGCCCGCGTTGGCGTGAAAGATGGAACCTCCCACGAATAAATCCTCGCCGACAGGCTGTAGAACCATGATCTGGCCGTCGATTCCGTTGCCGCCGTCCGAGCCGACAACGCTCCAGCGCCGGGTCACTCGATTCCAGCGGGCGATATCGTTGACCTCCAGCGTGCCGTGCTGATCGGTGACGCTGGAAAACACGCCGCCAACGTAAAGGTCGTCGCCGATCACCGCAATGTCGCGGGTCAGGCCCGGCGCGAACGTCGCGTCGGTGAGATCTCCGATCGATTCCCTGGTGGACGTGGACGGATCCCAAAGCAGCACGTGGTGCTCGTTCAATGGACCCGAACTGTTGCTATCGCCAAAGTACGCCGCGATGGCGAGCTTGCCGTGGAATTCCTTTACTTCCAAGACATCGACGTCTTCGCTGATCGGCGAATTGCTTAGCCGCCGCCACTGCTGCCCATTCCATGCGGCAAGTGCATTGGTATGTAGGTCAGCTACGCCGGCAAAGGTGCCGCCGATGTAGATGTCGGCGCCGAGCGTCGTGGGCTGCTTCGGAAGCCGGCGCGGTCCAGGTGTCCGTGCTGGCGTCGTAGAAGACCAGGAACACGGCATCGGTGATGCCATTGCCGTGCTGTATGCGGTCGAAATGGCCGCCGATGATGACCTTGTCGTTCTCAGCGACGACGGAGGTCGCCGTGGGAGCGGCGAAAGAGGGAAATACAGGCCCGGTTTGGTCGTTCCCGTCCAGCGGCTCCCACTGCCCTGTGGATATGCGCCAGACCGCAAAACCTCGCGCCAATACTGGATCTACGTTGATCGCATAGTTAAAGGTACCGGCTACATACAGCCGGTCTCCGTCGATGCTCAGGTCGTTGATCCTTCCGGTAAGCGTATCGAATTGCCACAACCCTCCGCCTAACGGATACCACTCGCCATCGTCTGACGACCAGCGGGCGCCTCCTGGTGACAGTATTCGACTTCCATCGGTGCGAGCTATGTGGTCAAACAGGCCACCGACGTAGATATCTGAACCGTCGACGGCAAAGGCGTGAGCCGATCCTTCCGGACCGCCCGGACCAAGCAGCGGCCACTGGTCGCCGCCGCCATAGGAATGGATCTTGTTGTTGGAAGTGGCTACCAACAACCGGTCACGATCAGGTTGAATGGTGAGCACAAACCCACCGAGAACGTCCGACCCGGGCAACTGCGACCAAAGCTCCAGATCGGTGTCCCAGCGGGCAATGCGGTTGACGCTAAGCGGGTCGCCGACATTGGCCTCGGTGAACTCGCCACCGATATAGATCGCTCCATCCGCCGCGCGCACCATGGTGTAGACATGGTTGTTCACGCCATTGCCCTGGCCCGAGCCCAAGGCCGACCATTGCCCGGCATCAAGATCGAATCGGGCGATGCGATTGGCGGAGATGCTCTCGCCGCTGTTCGCCTCGGTGAATCGTCCGGCAACGTAGAGCATCCGGTCGATGAGCAGCACCGACACCGCAAAGTCGTTCAGCCCGTTGCCGTCGCCGCTACCCAGCGGCGACCAGGCGCCGGTCTGCGGTTGGTAGCGAACGACATAGTTCGCTTCAACGCCGCCACAGGCCCGAAACGAGCCCACCAGATAAATCTCGCCGTCGGGTCCATGGACCGCATCGGCAATGGGGGCGTCGCAGCCTATAGGCGCGCCGAATTCATCCCCCCAGCGCAGATTCTCGATGGCGCGCGGGTCCTCACCGGCGAGCACACTGCTGGCGGTGCTAACCAGCAATCCAACGCAGTAGGCGCAGAGTCGAACCAAGCTAGACATGATCTATACAGCGCCTTGTTGGATTGGGTAGCCGCGGGGAAACCATCCCTGGAGGTTGACCATTGGCGTTCTCGCGCAGGTGAGGCCATCGCGTGCCGGGGTACTCTGGTCCGACTCCGGCGTGCTAGCGGACAGCGGCGAGGGAACATGCGCAGGCGGCAGCGTAGTCGAGCGCATTGGATGTCGCGAAAAAGCGGTGCGCGAGTTTGTCTGCGGATAGGCGCTTACGCAATCGGTACTTCGTTGCGGATTGTGATATCGCTCCGCTTGGGTCTGCTACTCGAAGTCGTTGGCGAACAAATCCGCCTCAGTGTCGAAGGTGGCCTGCACGAATCGGGCGCGATCAAAGCGCACCACGCATGCACCTGCACCCGTACAGTTGCCGCTCCATCCGGCGAAGCTTGAACTGGCCGCGGGTTGGGCAGTGAGGGTGATGTCCTGATCCCATTCAAATTGCGCAACACAGTTCGACGTGCAGTGGATACCGGCCGGGGCGCTGATTACGCGGCCGGAGCCGCGGCCGGCGATGTTCAGATCGAGGGCGCCGCGCAGTTGGTAGCGGGCGATGCCTGTGGAGGAGTTGGGTCCCGCTAATCTGAACGATCCTGCGACAAAAAGTTGGTCGCCTTGAACGACCATCTTGCGCACCCGGCCCGATAACGGCGGCTCGAGACCGCTGCCAATGGGCGACCATAGCGAATCCCCTGGTTTCCAACGCGCGATATGTCCGAGTATCTGGGTGCCATCCGTGGCGTGTTGGAAGTGGCCGCCGGCGTAGACCCAATCGCCCTCGATTACTATGTCGCCGACCAAATCGCCAGAATCCGCGCCTAGCCCGTTCGCCACCGGTTCCCACGCGCTGCCGTCCAGCCGCCAGCGCGCGATGCGGACAGCGGGTACCTGACCGTTGGCAACGGAGTCGAAGTCCCCTCCTACGTAGAGATAGCGGTCGTCGGCTTTCATTGCGTTCACGGCCCGCCCAGTGCCTTCACCTTGCGGCGAAGTCAACGCGTGCCACTGTTGACCATCCCAGCGCGCAACGTTATTCACCAGCAACTGCGCTGGGCCGGCATTGACGTAGGAAATGGTCCCGCCGACAAAAAGATTGTCATCGTTGGCATGTAGTACGGAGACGATCCCGATTGCTCCGTTGCCTCCGTCCGATCCGAGGCTGCTCCAACGTCGCGTCAGCCGATTCCATCGGGCAACATGGTTGACCTCGATGGTGCCATGTTGGTCGGTTACGTTGCTGAAGTAGCCAGCGACATAGAGTTCGTCGCCCGACACCGCGATGTCCCAAATACGGCCTTGCCCAATGGTCGCTTCGACAAAAGTGCCAATCAGCTCGGAGCTGCCGGTAAGCGGATCCCAGAGCTCGACATTGGAATCGATCTGGACGGTCGAACTGCTCAAGTTGCGAAAGGTCCCCCCGACGACAAGCTTGCCGTCGAATACATTTAGTTCGTCAATGACGTCGCGTTCGTCATCGATTGGGGCAATGCTTAGCTGCCGCCACTGCTGTCCGTTCCAACTGGCCGCAGCCTTGGCATACACGTTCGACACGCCCGCGAACGCACCGCCAATGTAGAGGTCGCCACCCAACGTCGTCATGCCGTAGACGCCGCCTGGCCACACGCCGTGGGCTGCCACGGAAGCAGGCGTGGACCAAACATCGAGCTTGGCGTCGTAGAAGACCAAGTTGATGGCGTTGGTGATGCCGTTGCGGTGCTCAATGCGGTCAAAATAGCCGCAGATGATCAGTTTTTCGTTCTCTGCAACGACGTTGGTGACTGTGGGATATGAATTTGTGGGGTACACGGGGCCGGTTTGATCGTGCCCGTCAACTGTTTCCCATTGACCTGTTCCGATTTGCCAAAGCGCAATGCCGCGTGCCCAGACGGGGGCGCTGTTGCGCGCATAGTTGAACGCTCCGGCGACATACAGCCTTTCACCGACGATACTGAGATCGTAGACCGCCCCCAAATTGGTCGCAAATTGCCACAATCCACCGCCAAGCGCATGCCAGTCGCCATCGGCAGACGACCACTTTGCGACCCCACCTGCTGGTATCCGAACACCATCGGAGCGGGAAACGTTGTCGAAGAAGCCGCCGACATAGATATCGTCACCATGGGTGGCTATAGACCACGCACTGCCATCTGGGCCGCCCGGTCCGAGCAACACCCAATCGTTGCCACCGCCATAGGAATAGACGTTGCCCCCAAAGCTGGACACCAACAGACGATCACCGTGGGGATGCAGCGTATACACAACTGTGCCGATCACGTCAGAGCCCGGTAGCGCAGACCAGACGCCATGATCCGGGTCCCAGCGAGCAATGCCGTTGACAGCCACGGGCTCGCCGACGTTGGCTTGGGTGAACTCGCCGCCGAAGTAGATGCCGCCATCGACCGCCATCACGACCTCGTAAACATAGCTATCGAGGCCATTTCCCGCTCCGGATCCCAACGCCGACCATTCCCACGTGTCCAGGTCGAACTTGGCTACTCGATTGGCAGAGATACTGTCGCCGAAGTTCGCTTCGCTAAAGGACCCGGTTACATAAAGCACGCGATCCACCAACAGCAACGAGGACACGCTGCCGTTGAGACCGTTGCCGCCCCCGCTACCCAGGGGCGTCCAAGTGCCGGTCGCCGGTTCGTAGCGCACGATGTAGTTGGCTTCAACGCCGCCACAGGCGCGGAAAACGCCAGCCAGATAGATCTCGCCATCGGGTCCATAGACGGCATCGCCAAGTCGGGAGTCGCAGCCGATGGGCGCGCCGAATTCGTCCCCCCAGCGCCGATTCTCGATTGCTCTGGGATCTTCCCCGGCATGGGCACCCAGGGCCAACAGCAGTAACCAACCGCAGACTACGAGTGGGTGAATCATCTGCCGCATCACTGGCGCCTGGTCTTGAGCGGGGGCGCGAGTTTGTCAGTGGTCGGTCCATCACGCAATTGCATTTCGTTCAGCCATGCAATGTCCGTCGGACGGCTGCGCCCAACTAAACCCCCAGCGGCACCCCCAACGCGAAGAACCCCACCAGCAGCGCCGTCCACACCAGCAGGAAGGCGATGGAGTAGGGCAGCATGATCAGCAGCATGTCGCCGAAGCCCATCTCCGGGCGGAATTTGCGCATGAAGGCGAGGATGACGCCGGCGTAGGCCATCATCGGGGTGATGATGTTGGTGGCCGAGTCGGCGACGCGGAAGGCGGCGGCGACGAAATCCGGGGTCATTGCCGGGTTCACGAAATACAGCATGGGTACGAAGATCGGCCCCAGCAGCATCCATTTCGAAGTCAGTCC
>JAUIFV010000117.1 GCA_030430155.1 Gammaproteobacteria bacterium | reverse complement strand
TCGCGATCATCCTCGATCGCTCTGCTGACTATCCAATCCAGGTCGGCGCGCAAATCGTCGGCCAGCTGGGCCCGGCTGACCCGGCGTTCGTTGGCAATCTCCTCGACGCGAGTCTGATCGAGAGCCGAGATCCGCGCGGTGATGCGCTGCGAGGCCGGCCGCTTGCCGGCCGCATTGAGCTGCGCCAGCGCCGCACCGGAGACGTCGTGCGGACGCACCCCGGCCAGCAATTCGTAGAGCACCACGCCCAGCGAATAGACGTCGGTACGGGTGTCCAGGTCGTGGTTGGCGGTAAAGGCCTCCGGACTCATATAGGCCGGCGTACCGATTGCTCCCATCCCGGTCAGCTCCGCCTGCTCGACCAGCGGCTGATCCACCGCTTTGGCAATGCCGAAATCGATAATCTTGGGGATCGGCTGGCCGTCGATCTCGGCAACCAGCAGGTTGGAGGGTTTCAGATCGCGATGGATCAGGCCCTTTTGGTGGGCGTGCTGAACGCCGTCGCAAACCTGGATGAACAGCGCCACCCGCTCCCGGATGTTCAGCCGCTGCAGATCGCAGTAGTCCACCAGCGTCGCGCCGGGCAGGTACTCCATGGCGAAGTAGGGAAAACCATCGCTGGTGGTTCCGGCTTCGTACAGCGCAGCCACGTTGGGGTGCGCCAGCCGAGCCATGGCCTGACGCTCGGCATCGAAGCGGGCCAGTGCAATCGGACTGCGCAGGCTGGCGTGGATGACCTTCAGCGCCACATCGCGCTGTACCGGCTTGCTTTGCACGCCACGGTACACCGCACCCATGCCGCCTTCGCCGAGCACGCTGCGCACTTTGAATGGGCCGATGCGTTCGGGGATGCCCGCGCCTTGCTTTGCCGATGCCTGCGCTGCGCCTGGCACGGGCTCCGGTTCCATGTGCTGGGTCCGCGCCCCATCGGCATCTGCCGGGCACAGCGCGGTGGTGTCGTCGGAAGGCACCTCGGCACCGGGCTTGGCAGACGCGCCGCCAGCCTCCTGTTCAGAGAGCACTTTGGTCTGGTCGCTGCTGTCTGGCTGCTGCCCCATCACCCTCTCACGTGCGCAACGTCCCAAAGGCTAGTGCCGTTGTGGTGGCTCATAATTGTCCCACCGAGCTAGCGAGCGGCGGTGCTTCTTGCTTCCATGGCGGAGCCGTGAAGGCTAGCGTGGCGGCCGTATCACACCGCTGCCTCCGCCGGGACAAACCACGGCCAAAACCAACGCGGAATAGCCGTTGCCGTCAATATCGTACTGAAAGTCTGCGCCACCTGCCCGGCCGCTCCTCGGTCGAGTGATGCCGTTGCAGAGCGCCAACAGGCCGTACTGGCCGATTTGACCGGAGACGACGTTGTTGCCGATCTGACGGACTGTGAATACGACTTCGTTGGAAAGTACGCGGCGGCCCATGGCTTCGGCGTCCGCGGCGGTCACCTGCAGATCATTGTTGGCGTCGATGACCGTGTCCATGTAGTCCAGGCGGCCGGTGACGCCATTCCACACCGGCTCCACGACGAAGGCACGGATCTCAACCACCGACTCATCGATGCTGCTTCGGGGTTGCAGTGGCCCGATGGGTCCGCCGTCAATGCGTTCAATCGCGCTACCGGTACAGGACTCCGGTTCGCCGTCGGTGTTGAACAGCACCGTGCCCACGCAGGGATCCTGCAGGCGGATCTGCGAGAACAGAAAACGCGGCACGATCATTACCGAGGTGATGGACGTGCGCCCATTGCTATCACTGAGCTCGTAGCCCACCGAGTTGGTGAACCCGGCCAGGTTCCTGGCTGCGCGCGGAAACACCGGCGTCCAACCGTCTTCCAGGCTCTCCATGACGATGCCCACGCCGACGTTGGAGAGAATCACCAGGCCCGGGAAGTCATCGTCGGCGCCAAACTGGACGCCGTCCTCGATCACCGGCTCAATGATCCCAAATCCCAACGGCGTCTGCGGCAGCGGACCGCCAAACTCAGGGCGCAGATTGAAGCGACTGGTGGGGTCACGGGTAAAGGGTGCGCCGGCTACGTCCTCAAGCACGCCAGTGGAATCGCCATGATCCGGGTAGAAGTCGACGATGCGCTCGTCGTTGCTGACCGCGGACGGAATGCTGAACGACCAGGTTCCGTCGGGATCAGTGAACACCAATGCAGCGCCCTGCCCGATCTCGGCGAATTCCCAGCCCTGGGGCTCAAAGCCCTGTTCACCGTAGACCCGGCCGATCCCTGAAAACTCGTCATCGGCGATGGACGCTCTGAAGATCAGCGGCCAGCCGGCTCGGAACTGTATGGACGGCGACTCCGGATCGCCAGGCAGCGGCGACACCTGCTCGAGCAGTATCGGCGGCGGTTTGGGCGGCAGCGCACAGGTGGGCACCAGCTCATAGCCATCGCAGAAGGGCTGATCGTTGTCGCGCTGATCCCTGGTCGCCGGCAACAGCTGTGCAGAAAGGGGCCCACAGGCCATCAGCAACGCAACCGCCATGGCCACACCAGGACGATTCCAGGCAATCATTGTCGCGCCGCTCCTAGATCTGACACGTGGACGATTATCCCGCAAAGGATGATCTACGACGTGTGTCAGCGGCGTCATCAATGGAAAAATCGCCCGAGATAGCCCTGGGCCCTGAGCCCTGAGCCCTGCGGCTACAGCGAGTACTGAAACCCCACCGCAGCACCATAGTCATACAGCGTAGCCGCCTTACCGCTGACCATGCCGCTGTAGTGGCTGCCGCTGCCGTGGTCGTATCCCTCGTATCGATTGCCTTGGATTTTCAGGTGCAGGTAGTGGCCCAGCTGGTGATCGTACACGTCCCAACTTTGATCGCTGCCGCTGCCAACCAGATGCGCCTGCCGATCGTGGTCGTATAGCGCGACCCGCTGGTCGCTGATCTCGCCGCTGATCCGTACATGGCGGGAGCGGGCGTGATCGTAGACCGCATGGGCCGGGCCCCCGCCGATCAGACGTAGCGCCAGATAGGCCGCAGCGGCGCGCAGATCGGCATTCATCGCCGCCATCGGCTCTCAGGCCTGCGGCAGGGTGACCCCGCGCTGGCCCTGGTATTTGCCGCCTCGGTCAGCATAGGACACCTCACAGGCCTCGTCGGATTCCAAGAACAGCATCTGCGCAACGCCTTCATTGGCGTAAATGCGTGCCGGCAGCGGCGTGGTATTGGAGAACTCCAGGGTCACGTGGCCTTCCCACTCCGGCTCCAGCGGGGTCACGTTGACGATGATCCCGCAGCGCGCGTAGGTGCTCTTGCCCAGGCAGATGGTCAGCACCTGACGGGGTATGCGGAAATACTCGACGGTGCGTGCCAGACAGAAGGAGTTGGGCGGAATGATGCACACCGGCCCTTTGAAGTCGACGAAGCTGTTGCGGTCGAAATTCTTCGGATCCACCACCGCGGAGTTGATGTTGGTGAAGATCTTGAACTCGTCGGCGCAGCGTACGTCATAGCCGTAGCTGGAGGTGCCGTAGGAGATCAGCCTGCCGCCAGAGGCGTTGCTGCGCACCTGGCCGGGCTCGAAGGGCTCGATCATGCCCTGCTCACTGGCCATGCGCTGGATCCAACGATCTGATTTGATGCTCACGATAGTGTTCCTGACAGTTGTTCCGGGCGCTCAGGTGTCTTGAACGACGATATTGGGAAAGCTGATGCGCTTGTTGCGGGATTCCACCGATAGGCGTCCCACGGCCGCCAGCGCGCTGGACCGGTAGGCCTCGCTGATGCCGCTGTCTGGATCGGCGGCCACCGTGGGCTTGCCGGAATCGGCCTGCTCGCGAATGGACATCGCCAGAGGCAGCTGACCGAGCAACGGCAGCCCGAACTCGCTGGCCATGTTCTCGCCACCGCCACTGCCGAATATCGGCTCAGCGTGACCGCAATTGCTGCAGATGTGCATGGACATGTTCTCCACCACACCCAGTACCGGCACGTCGACCTTCTTGAACATCTGCAGCGCACGCCGCGCGTCGAGCAGTGCGATGTCCTGCGGGGTGGTCACGATGATCGCCCCGCTGACCGGAATCCGCTGGCACAGGGTCAGCTGGATGTCGCCGGTGCCCGGCGGCAGATCAATGATCAGGTAGTCCAGATCGTCCCACTGGGTCTCGCTGAGCAGCTGCTGCAGTGCCTGGGTCACCATAGGACCACGCCAGATCATCGGCGTGTCCTCGCCGACCAGAAAGCCGATCGACATGGCCTGCAGCCCCAGATTGCGCATCGGCTCCAAATGGTGACCATCGCGGCTCTCCGGTTTGCCGGAGATGCCCAGCATGCGCGGCACGCTGGGCCCGTAGATGTCCGCATCGAGCACGCCGACGCGGCCGCCTTCGGCGCTCAACGCCAGGGCCAGATTGACCGCCGTGGTCGACTTGCCGACCCCGCCCTTGCCCGAGGCGATGGCAATCACGTTCTTGATGCCGGGCAGCGGATCCAGGCCCTTTTGCACCCGATGCGGCTGCACCCGACTGGCGATATCCACCACCACCGCATCGATCCCGTCGATGCTCAGCCCAGCCTGCTCGACTGCCTCACGCAGCGCGGCGCGACCGCGCTCCAATGGAAAGCCCAAGCGCAAATCGACCGCCGCGCGGCCGCCATTGACCGCAACCGCCTTGACCGCACCCAACTCACCCAGGCTCAGGCCGCAGCCTGGCTCCAACAGCTCATCCAGGCGCGCCCGCAGCTGCGCTTCCATCTGCATAGATACATCCACCGACAAGTCCGGGCGCGATTCTAGCCTGCTTTATTCATGAACGTTTGTAGCGAGGGTTTCGCAGGCGTGCTGTGGTGCGGATCGCGGACCGGGGATCGGCGAAGGCGTACTGCAGTACGTCGAGTCGATAGCAGGGAGCAAGCCGCGCCACAGTGCGTCTGCGGAAACCGCAGTAGAAGGTTGATGAATAAGGAAGGCCAGCCTGGATTGCGTGTTGGACGGTCCGAGGCGTGCCCTACTCGTCCTTCTGCAAGCGCATCTCGGCCTGCTCCAACAGGACGGTCCGCGACTGTCCGGCCAGCAGGTCACGCAGTTCGCCGCGATTGCCACCGCGCTTGGCCGCCAGCCGCAGCTGGGTTTGCGCCTGGGCAACCGCATCCTCGGGCGTGCTATCCGGTCCGGCATCCAGGGTCACGGCACCGATGCTGACGGTCACGAAGACGCTGGACTGCGAGCGCACATGGGGGATTTCCATCGCTGCAATGGCGCTCAACGCCTCGCGCACTGCGGCCTCACCGTCGGGGCCGTCCACCAGCACGGAGAAGCGGTCCTCGCTGTGTCTGGCCGCCAGGTCTTCCCCTTCGCAAAAGCAGCGATGCAGGCTGCGGGCGGCCCGGATCAGGCATTCGTCGGCTGGGCTGCGCCCGTAGTGATCAGCGTAGCGATCGAAATGGTCCAACTGCAGCAGCATGATGGTCAATGAGCGCGATTGGCGCATCGCGCGAGCCCAGGTGCGCACCAACTCCTGATTGAAGCGGCGACGGCTGGCAATGCCGGTCAACGCATCGTGGGGCAGATATTCGCGCAGCAGATCGCGCTGCCGCTTGAGTTCGACATGGGTATGCACCCGCGCGTTGAGTATCGCCGGCCGTATCGGTTTGGTGATGAAGTCCACCGCCCCCATGCGCAGGCCGCGCGCCTCCACCTCGTCAGTGCGCGCATCCTCGGCGGCAACCAGTATCACCGGCAGATCCTGAGTGCGGCTTTCTGATTTGAGCCAGGTCAGCAGATCCATACCGCCGATGCCGGGCAATGCGGCGTCGGCGATGATCAGCTCAAAGCATTGCTCCAGCGCCAATTCCAAAGCGCTGCCGCCATCGCTGGCGCAAACGACCTCAAAGTCGCTTAGGGCGGCGACCATCTCGGCAACTTCTACCGTATCGTCATCGACGATCAGTATTCGCGGCTTGGCAATATCAAAAAAGGCGCTCATAAGCCCCCCGCCAACAGTGCCTAGTGTGGTGTCCCCAAATCACCTTGACTTATTTCAGCGTCTTTTGCCCTGATACGTCGTTGCTCGTCGCAGCCATAGGCAAAGCTATGCCTTGCTCCTCGCGCCTAGTCTCAGACCAAAATCCATCTGAACTAAGTTCAACCTTATTTGGGGACACCACACTAGCCTATGGTGGCACGTTGGCTAGCACCCGGCGCGCCGCGCCAGCAAAGGTTCACAGTTCTACGACAACCGGTGACGCCGTGCGCCCTGCCCTTTGCCCGGGCCCTATGCCCTGGGCCCTGGGCCCTGTCTCTCCCTAATCATCCTCGAACAAATCAGCCAACGACGGCCCTTTGCTCGGGGCATCCTGCAGCCGCGGCCGTTTCGGCTCCACTGCGGCCCACACCGCCAGCGCATCGGCAGTGGCGGCAACGTCATGCACGCGAACGATGGTGGCCCCATGCTGGACCGCGATTAGCGCGGCGGCGACCGACGCACTGACCCGATCCGCTGGCGCCTGGCGCCCGCATAGCTCGCCAAACATGGATTTGCGCGACAGCCCGACCAGTATCGGGCAATCCAACTCCGCAAAACGCTGCAGGTTCGCCAATAGGCTCAGGTTGTGGTCCAGGGTCTTGCCGAAACCGAACCCCGGATCTAGCACGATGCGCTTGCGTTCTATGCCGGCAAACTCGGCCGCCAGTATGCGGTCGGCTAGATAACGGTGCACTTCCGCCACCACCTCGGCGTAGTCGGGACTGTGCTGCATGGTCTGCGGGATGCCCTGCATGTGCATCAAGCAAACCGCCGCGCCGCTGTCGGACACCGCAGCCATGGCCCCCTCTGCGCTCAGTGCGCGCACGTCGTTGACCATGCCCACGCCGGCCTTGAGCGCCGCACGCATCACTTCCGGCTTGCTGGTGTCGACGGAAACCGGTACCGCGCATCGAGGTAGCAGCGCTTCGAGTACCGGAATCACTCGTTCCAGTTCCTCGTCGATGCCTACCGGCTGCGCTCCAGGACGAGTGGACTCGCCTCCCACATCGATGATCGCCGCGCCATCGTCGATCATCTGCAGCGCGGCAGCGACCGCCGTGTCCACATCGACATAGCGACCGCCGTCGGAAAAGGAATCCGGGGTCAGATTGAGCACACCCATGATTGCCGGGCGATCCAGGCGCAGTCGGCGCCCGGCACAGTCCAGATAGGCGGTGGTGTCGAAGTCCATGCGCTGATTTCCGGTATGAAGGCGCTGATGATAGCCGCGGTGCCCAAAACAACAACGCCGCCCGAAGGCGGCGTTGAACTTTCGTCACGGCAAGCGTCAGTCGTCGACGCTGTAGGTCTGGGGTGCCGGCTTGCCCAAGCCGCCGACCGTGCTCGGCGCGCTAGGCTTGGAGGGAGGCGGCACCGAACCGTTGTCATCCCAACCTTCAGGAGGCGGCACGTCGCGCCCCTCCATGATTGCGTCGATCTGGCCAACGTCGATGGTTTCGTACTTCATTAGCGCATCCGCCATCGCGTGCAGTTTAGGCGTGTGCTCAACCAGGATCTGCTTGGCGTTGTCGAAGCAGCGATCGCAGAGCGCCCGCACTTCAGCATCGATGCGCTTGGCAGTTTCCGCCGAAACCTGCTTATGTTGGGTCACCGAACGGCCCAGGAAGACCTCCTCTTCCTCGTCGTTGTAAGTCAACGGACCGAGCACTTCGCTCAAGCCCCATCGGGTGACCATATTCCGCGCCATGCTGGTGGCGCGCATGATGTCGTTGGAGGCGCCGGTGGTGACCTTGTCATGTCCGAAGATCAGTTCTTCGGCAATGCGGCCACCATAGAGCGAGCAGATCTGGCTTTCCAGCCAGGTCCGGCTGTGCGAATAGCGATCCTGCTCGGGCAGGAACATGGTCACACCCAGCGCCCGTCCGCGCGGAATGATCGACACCTTGTAGACCGGGTCATGCTCTGGGACGATGCGGCCGACGATGGCGTGACCGGCTTCGTGATAGGCGGTCAAACGCTTCTCGTCCTCGCTCATCACCATGCTGCGCCGCTCGGCGCCCATCAGTATCTTGTCCTTGGCCCGCTCGAAGTGCGTCATTAGCACTTCCTTGCTGTTTTCGCGAGCGGCAAACAGCGCCGCCTCGTTGACCAGATTGGCCAGATCGGCGCCCGAAAACCCGGGAGTGCCGCGGGCGATGACCTGCGGCTTGACGTCCTGACCCAGCGGCACCTTGCGCATGTGCACTTTGACGATCTGTTCGCGGCCGCGGACATCGGGCAACGGCACCACGACCTGGCGGTCGAAGCGACCCGGTCGCAGCAACGCTGGATCCAGCACGTCGGGGCGATTGGTTGCCGCAATGACGATGATCCCCTCCGAACCCTCAAAGCCGTCCATCTCGACCAGCAGCTGGTTGAGGGTCTGCTCGCGCTCGTCGTGACCACCGCCCAGACCGGCGCCGCGATGGCGACCGACGGCGTCAATTTCGTCGATAAAGATGATGCACGGCGCGTGCTTCTTGGCCTGCTCGAACATGTCGCGGACCCGGGAAGCGCCCACACCCACGAACATTTCGACAAAGTCCGAGCCGGAAATGGTGAAGAACGGCACCTTGGCCTCGCCTGCAATGGCCTTGGCCAGCAGGGTCTTACCGGTACCCGGCGAGCCCACCATCAGCACGCCGCGCGGGATGCGGCCACCCAGGCGCTGGAACTTACCGGGATCGCGCAGGAATTCAACCAGCTCCTTGACCTCTTCCTTGGCCTCGTCCACGCCGGCCACGTCGGCAAAGGTCACCCGGACTTGATCCTCGCCCTGCAGGCGGGCGCGGCTCTTGCCGAAGCTCATCGCGCCACGGCCGCCGCCACCGCCCTGCATCTGCCGCATCATGAAGATCCAGAAACCGATCAGCACGATCACTGGCAGCAGGTTCAAAAACAGCGAGAACAGCGGCGAGCCGGTATCCCTGGGCAGGAACTCGACATTGACACCCTTCTGCTCCAGCCGGGTCAGCAGGTCCTCGGTCATCGGCGAGTTGACGATGAACTTCTCACCGCCCTGCGCGACGCCGGTCACCTGGCCCTTGCTTTGGTCGACCTTGACCTCTTCAACGCGCTGGCGATCCACCAAGGCGACGAATTCCGAATAGGACTTGGCCTCGACCGCGCCGGTGCCAGGCCCGAAGTTTCGGAACACGCCCAGCAGCACCATCGCAATCACGGTCCAGAGCAGTATATTTTTTGCCAAATCGTTCATCTTTGCCCTCTACGACACCCAGCGATCGATTGATCAGCGCTTGAGGTATCGATCCTTGCTGCATTCAT
The DNA here is from genome assembly GCA_030430155.1 of Gammaproteobacteria bacterium. Classification (GTDB taxonomy): domain Bacteria; phylum Pseudomonadota; class Gammaproteobacteria; order Xanthomonadales; family SZUA-5; genus SZUA-5. The sequence goes on along the minus strand of JAUIFV010000117.1, from coordinate 6,517 downwards.
ACTACCAGCGGCCTGAAGATCGCGTCTTGGCCAGAAGTCCTGTGGATCACATTATCTACAATGCTACGCGCAGCCACGGACCACCAACCACCAAGGCATTCAGCCACCATTCGGACTCATTTCAGCTCAGTGGCCACCGCGTAGATCTCGCGGCTGCGTCCACGCGATGCCTTCGGCTTACGCAATACGACTTTGCTGAAACTTTGCCGCAGGTCCTTTAAATACGCGTCAAAACCCTCGCCTTGAAACAACTTGATCAGGAAGCTGCCCCGATCGCTAAGCCAACTCTTGGCAAAATCCAGCGCCAACTCGGCCAACAGCATGGATCGGGCCTGATCAACCGCTGCCACTCCGCTTAGGTTGGGGGCCATGTCGGACATCACAAGGTCCACCCGGCTGCCGTCCAGCATCTGTTCAAGTTGAGCGAGCACCTGGTCGTCGCTGAAATCACCCTGGAGGAATTCCACGTTCTCCAGCGGGGCCATTTCCAGCAGGTCCATGGCAATTACTCGACCATTACCCTTCAGGCGCTTGGCCGCCAGCTCGGACCAGCCACCCGGCGCCGCCCCCAGGTCGACCACGACCATGCCCGGCTTCAGCAATCGATCCTTCGCCAGCAGTTCCTCCAACTTGAAAGTGGCCCGCGAGCGCACGCCCTCGCGATGGGCGCGCTGGACGTAGGGGTCGTCGAAGTGCTCTTTAAGCCAGCGCTTACTGCTCGATTTCTTTACCGGCATGCGGTCACCGGGATCGCTCCGTTGCGTCAGGGTCGCTCGCCGGCCAGCGGCGCAGAGCGAGGTCGCCATGATACCTTTGCCAGCCTTCGTCAGCAGGACTATTCCATGCCATTGAGCAACAGCCAGCGCCGCTATCTGCGCGGTTTGGCCCATCACTTGAAGGTCATCGTGATGATCGGCGCCAAAGGCCTGAGCGATACGGTGCTGAAAGAGCTCGACAGAGCGCTGCTGGATCACGAGTTGGTCAAGGTCAAGGTCGGCGCCGCCGATCGTGAGGACCGCACTGCGATCATCAAGGCGATGGCCGAAGCCAGTGGGGCCGAGATCGTGCAAAGCATCGGGCATACCGTCTGCCTGTATCGCGCTCACCCCGAACACCCTCAGCTGGCCCTGCCCAGGTAGCGTGGCCATTGCTGCAGATACCTGGTCGCCAACGCTCATGAACACGCCGGCCTAGTCCCATGCAACTGGTTGAGCAATACAGCGCAACCCAGCCGCCCATCGACGGCATCGGCGATCACTGGCTGAGCGTCGACGGCGCGCGCTGGGAACGATCGGTGATGCTGGCGGCGGACTGCGTCGAAGCCTGGGACTGCCCCAGCTTCGACGCCCTCAGCATTGACAGTCTGCAGGCAGCCATTGCCCAGCAGCCTGAAGTGCTGCTGCTGGCCACCGGACCGGAGCAGCGTTTTCCCTCGGCTCAGCTGCGCCTGGAACTGCAACAGCAGGGGCTGGGGCTGGAAGTGATGGACCATCGCGGTGCAGCGCGGACCTACAACCTGCTGATCTCCGAAGGTCGCCGCGTGGTCGCGCTGTTTCTGCTCGAAGCGCAAGGAGAAGGCTGAGATGGAAATCACCCTGGCCACGCCGGCACTGTTGTTTCCGGCGATTTCGCTGCTGATGTTGGCCTACACCAATCGCTTTCTGTCGGTAGCCGCGGTGATTCGCGGCCTGCACGGCTATTTCAAGACCCACCCGGACGAACTCATCTATGCACGGCAAATTGAGCAGCTGCGGCGGCGTGTGCGGCTGATCCGCGACATGCAGCTGTTCGGCGTGCTGAGCCTGCTGTTTTGTACCCTGAGCATGTTTGCCTTGTTCGCTGAGCTGCTCGCCATGGGCAAGGTGCTGTTCTCGCTGAGTCTGATTTCGATGGTGGTGTCGCTGGGCCTGTCGCTGGCTGAGATCTACCGTTCGGTGGGCGCGATCGACCTGCAGCTGTCTGATCTGACCGGCAATACCCAGCGCGCCGATCGCGGCGCCACCTAGTCGATCCCTCCGACCCTAAGCAGCCCTCTACAGCCTGCGGCCACAGTGCACCGCTGTGCTATTCTTCGGCGTTATTTTGTCGCCGGAAGCGCTGCGCATGGATTCGCGAACCTTTGGTCTTTTTTCGACCCTGCTGCTGACCTCATCGGTCGCTTGGGCCGACATCTCCGGTACTGTCGTCAACGGCCAGGACAACATGCCCATCGCGGGCGCCGAAGTGCGCCTACAGGCCGATGAGAGTTCGCCCGTTGCGATCACCAACGCCGCCGGCGAATTCACCCTACCGGTCAATCCCGGCGAACCGGTCACGATCGCCGGCGCCCTGCCCTATGATCCGGACGCCACCGAGAACTACTTCAGCAACACCGCATTCGCGATCAACGGCCAAACCGACGTGGTGATCGGCCTGCGCCCCTTTCCTATTACCGACAATCCCAGCTACGAACCGCCGACCAGCTTTCTCTGCAACGCCTGCCACGGCGAACAGCATGAGCAGTGGTCCGCCTCGCGCCATGCCGGCGCAGGCGTCAACCCATGGGTGCTGGATCTGCATTCCGGCGGCGGCACGCCGGGCGGCTCGGCCGGTTATGTGTTTCGCGACACCCACGATCCGGGCGAAACCGGGTTCTGCGCGGTCTGCCACAACGCACTGGAGGATGTATTCGATCCTGGCAACGTGCAGATGAACGAAGTCACCTCGGCCTCGGCGTTGGAAGGCGTCAACTGCCTGACCTGCCACCATATAGGCGAGGTCGACGAGGACAACATCAATGGCCTGCACCACTTCGGCGGCAAGACCCAGTACCGCTTCCCCGCCGAGATTGAGCAGACCACCGCATTCCAGGTCTTTGGCCCGCTGCCGGACATGGAATCGGCGATCATGTATGGCGTGTACAACCCGCTGTTCGAATCGTCGCGGATGTGCGCTTCCTGCCACCAGTACAACAACCCGGATACCGGCGCCCCCGGCCAGAACACCTACGCCGAGTGGCTGGCTTCGCCTTTCGCGCAGCCCGGTCCAGGCTTCCGCAGCTGTCAGGACTGCCACATGCCAGCCGCCGAGGAACCCGGCCCGCTGACCCAGATCGGCTCAGTGGTGCGACCCGGCAGTCAGCGCCATGCCCATGATGTCGTCGGCGCGACGCCGGAAACGCTGAGCGCTGCAATCACCTTGACCGTCAATGCCGAACAACAGGGCGACGAAATCGTGGTCACCGCTGCGGTCTTCAACAGCACCGGACATGCATTCCCCACCGGCGTGTCGATCCGCAACGCCATGCTCGCCGTAGACGTACGCGCCGACGGCTTGCTGCTGACGCAGACCGACGGACCGCAGATCCCCTTCTACGGCAGTGACGAGGTCCCTGGCGTGCAGCCTGGCGATCTCGCCGGCACCCCGGGCAAGGGTTTCGCGAAGGTCCTGCAGGGCCGCATCAATGGCCAGGGTGCGCCTGTTGAGCCGGTGCTGTTCATCGACGCCGAAACCACCTCGGCAGACACGCTGATTCCGGCCGCCAGCACTGACACCAGCATCTATCGCTTTGCTGTTCCTGCCGGCTTCAGCGGCGACGTCAGCATCGACACCCGCCTGCTTTATCGTCGCGCCTGGCGCGCGCTGGCGGTGACCAAGGGCTGGACAGTGACCCCTGGGGGCATGCCGGTGGAGATCGAGGTCGCCTCAGATCAGCGCACCGTGGCGGTGGAAAGCGGATTTAACCTGCGCTCCATTCCCACCCTTGGCCTGCCGGCGCTGGCGCTGTTGATGCTCACCTTGGGGCTGCTCACCTGGCGGCGCTGGCGCTAATCGAAATGCGTACCGGCACGCCTGCACTGCGCATCGGACTCGCCCTGGCTGCTGTGAGCATGGTGCAGGCGTGCACTGAGCCCGCGGCTGAGTCCAGCACAGCTACACCCGCGGCGCCTACCCAGGCAACGCCGGCGCCGAGTGCGGTCCCAGCCGTCAATGATGCTGCGGACGCCTTCTTTGCGGCGCTCAGCCAGCACTGCGGCCGCGCCTATCGCGGACTAGTGATCAACGACCTGCCAGCAACTGAGCCGAACGCCTTCACAACCTCCGATTTGGTCATGCACGTGCGTGAATGCGGCGAGAGCGAATTGCGGATTCCCTTTGCCGTCGGTGATGATCTGTCGCGTACCTGGGTGCTGACCCGGACCGATACTGGACTGCGCTTGAAGCATGATCACCGCCACCAGGACGGCAGCGAGGACGCCGTCACCCAGTACGGCGGCGACAGCGACGCCAAGGGTGGCGCGCAGCGCCAGCAGTTTCCGGTCGATGCCGAGTCCATCGCGAATTTCCAGGCCAACGGTCTGGAAGCTTCGGTTACCAACACCTGGGCGCTGGAGATCGAGGTCGACAATCGCTTCCTGTACGAACTCAGTCGGCCGAGTGGGCGCTTGTTCCAGGTCGAGTTCGATCTGAGCCAACCGGTGGAGCCACCACCCGCGCCATGGGGATCGGCAAGCGACTGAACAGCCAATTGTGGACGCTTGATGGATTTGCCGTGCCCCGGTGCTGTGTTGGGCTCACATCTGCCGTAAGCTTGACGTGAAGCGCTCAGCAATGAGGATGCCTCCAGTTATGCCCAGAGTCGTCACACCGCATCAACGCCATTCGCTCAGCAAAGCCTGCAGCGCCGCTCTGTTCGGCCTGCTGATAGCCAACGCTGCTCCCGCGGCGACGCTGTTGGAGAGCGAAGACACGCTTTACAACCTTAATCTGCTTGGCTTTTTTCATATCGATTTTGGGGACCAGCTCAGCGCTGACGATTCTGGTCCGGATATCGAGCGCGGCTTTCAGGAAGCGCGGTTGATCGGCCACTTCTCCTCACAATTGGGACCACGATTGAGCGCCTTCATGGAGGTCGAAGCGACCGCGACCAACAGCGATTCCACGGTCAAGATGGAGCGCGTCGTTGTGAAATACGACATCGACAACAACAGCCAGTTCTCGGTTGGTCGCTTCCATTCCACCGTGGGCTACTGGAATCAGTACTACCATCACGGCCGCTGGTTGCAGGTAACCAAGGACCGCCCAGTGCAGACCGAGTTCGGTCACGCCTTCCTACCGGCGCACCATTGGGGCGCGATGTACGAGCGCAGCTTTCGCCGCGGCGACCGCATCATTGAGCTGGATCTGAGTGCCGGCGCCGGCCGCGATGAGGACATCGTGCTGCCGGAGATGGGCCATCACGGCGGCGGCTCCTTCAGACACGGTGGTCACCAGGGCAACGGACCACGCCTGAGGAGCAATTGGGCGGTCATGTCGCAGGTCAACATCGTTCCCAGCGATCGCCGCGGCTTCGCATTCGGAGGGTCGTTCTGGGCCGCCGATCTGGAAGGCAATGGCGATGAGTATGACGAGTTGATCATCACCGGCCACATCAACTATACCGATGACACCTCGGCGCTACTGGGCGAGGTGGCCTGGGTGCAGCACGACGCCGACCGCGGTGGCGGATCGGCAGATAGTCTGGCCGGTTATCTGGAGTACAACTTCCATCTCGGCGGCCGGGCTGATCTACGCCCCTACGGTCGCGTGGACTACGCCGATGTCGACGAAGACGACCCGGTATTCGCCGGCCTGGAGTCGCGGACGCGGATTTCACTGGGCGCGCGCTACGACATAACGCCCAGCACCGCGTTCAAGTTCGAGCTGCGCCGTGATCGCTTTTTGGATAGCGGCGAAAGCGCGAACAGCGTGCAAGCGCAACTCGCGATGATCTTTTGGTAAGCGAAGGATTGGAACTCTTTATGCGAAGGTTGATTGCCGCACTGTTGCTTTGCTGGTCGTGGTCGGCGCTGGCCAACGAGGCTGAGGAAAGCCAGGGTCCGCGCAGCATTGCGGTCATAGTCAATCCTCAAGTCACCCAAGACAGCGTCAGTGAGGAACAGCTACGCAAGATCCTGGTCGGCGAAGTCCGCTTTTGGGACGACGGCACGGCGATCACGCTGTTGATCCAGGCGCCGGTATCCTGGGAGCGCGACATGATTCTGGGCGAGGTCATGGAAATGACCGAAGCTCAATATCGTCAGTTCTGGATCTCCAAGGTCTTTCGCACCGAGGTGGCCTCTGGACCGAAGGTAGTGCTGTCAAACTCGATGGCCGGCACGCTGATTAGCAAGATCCCCGGCTGCGTGGCGTTCGTCGAGAGCAGAGATGTGCCGGACGGCGCCAAAGTGATGAAGATCAACGATTTGGGACCTGGCGACGAGAACTACCCGCTGCGATTCTAAACGTGCCACGCGCAAAGCAACCGGCGTGACCACGATCACGTTAAGCTAGCCGGCAACAGGTGCCCTGAGCGCCGATAGATGGACTGGGCGAGTCCGCATGTCGATACGGACCAAACTGATCCTGGTGTTCATGCTGGTGGTGCTGTTCTCTGGCGCCAATCTCTATGTGTACTACTGGGGCAAGGGCCAGACCGACAGCTCCCTGGAGGAGTTGCGCAAGGCCAATGAAACCCAGGTGGAGTTGGGCCGTATCG
>JAUIFV010000116.1 GCA_030430155.1 Gammaproteobacteria bacterium | reverse complement strand
GGCGCAGGTGGTGGAGCGGCTGCAGCTGCCGGCCGACTCGCGCTTCTCCGAGCTCTCCGGTGGTCAGCAGCGGCGGGTGCTGTTGGGTCGAGCGCTGGTGGTCGAGCCGGATCTGCTGCTGCTCGATGAGCCCACCAATCACCTCGACATCGAAACCATTGAGGCGCTGCAGACTCAGCTGCTGGGCTTTCGCGGTGCGCTGGTCTTCGTTACCCATGACCGCAGCTTCCTGCGCGCGCTGGCCACCCGCATCGTCGAGATCGACCGCGGTCAGGTCAGCAGCTGGCCCGGCGACTACGACAACTACCTGCGCCGGCGCGCCGAGCGCGATCACGCCGAGACCCTGGCCAATGCCCACTTTGACAAGAAGCTGGCCGCCGAGGAGGTCTGGATCCGCAAGGGCATCGAGGCCAGACGCACCCGCAACGAGGGCAGGGTGCGCGCGCTCAAGCAGATGCGCCGCGAGCGCGCCGAACGTCGAGACAAACCGGGTCAGGTCAAGATCAGCGTCAGCAGCGGGCAGGCTTCGGGTCGCCGCGTCATCGAGTGCCGCGGGTTGAGCTATCAGATCGGCGATCGCCAGCTGGTGCGTGATCTGGACCTGCTGATCCAGCGCGGCGATCGCATCGGCTTGATTGGTCCCAACGGCTCGGGCAAGACCACGCTGTTGCGGCTGCTGCTGGGCGAGCTGAAGCCGACCTCCGGTGAGGTGGAACACGGCAGCGGTTTGCAGATCGCCTATTTCGATCAATACCGGGCGCAGTTGGACGACAGCTTGAATGCGGTCGAGAACGTTGCCGAGGGCCGGGAGTACATCGAAGTCGGGCAGCGTCGGGTGCACGTGATGGGCTACCTGCAGGACTTCTTGTTCACCCCGGAGCGGGCGCTGGCGCCGATCACCAAGCTTTCCGGCGGCGAGCGCAATCGGCTGCTGCTGGCCAAGCAGCTGACCAAGCCTGCCAATCTGCTGGTGCTCGACGAACCCACCAATGATCTGGACGTGGAGACCCTGGAACTGCTGGAGGATCTGCTTTGCGACTACCAGGGCACGGTGCTGCTGGTGTCCCACGACCGCGAGTTTCTCGATAACGTGGTGACCAGCACCGTAGTGCTGGAGGGTGAGGGCCGGGTGGCCGAATACGTCGGCGGCTACGCCGATTGGCTACGTCAGCGCCCAGCGCCGGTTGCAGCCGTGGACGCCAAGCCAGCCGCCACAAAGCCGCGCAAGGCTGAAACGACGCCGTCACCGAAGCGCGCCAAGCTCAGCTACAAGGACGCGCGCGAGCTGCAGACGCTGCCGGAACGTATCGAGGCGCTGGAAGCAGAGGTCGCCGAGCGCGGCGAGCAGATGAATCGGCCCGAGTTCTATCAGCAGGATTCCAAGCTGATCGTTGCCGCGCAGGATGAGCTTGCTGCGCTGCAGGCGGAGCTGGAGGGCGCCTATGCGCGCTGGGAGCAGTTGGAAGAGGGCTAGTAGTTCCAGGAGCCCGGGCCCTGAGCGGGTTCGCCACGAAGTACCAGCGTCCTGCTTTTCTGGCTACTGGAACTGGCTGCTGGAACTTCGCTCTTTGGCTCCTGGACCCCAAAGCTGAACTCAATCCCGATACGATTGGGCGCCTCATGGGGCGATCTTTCCTGGCCACTGGAACTGGCTACTGGAACTCGCTCCACTCGAAGCATCCAAGATCCGCGAACCAGGAACCCCGCATGACCCTACAAACCAAGCTACCGAAGGTAGGCACCACGATCTTCAGCGTGATGAGCCAGCTGGCCGCCGAGCACGGGGCGATCAATCTGGGGCAGGGCTTTCCGGATTTTGAGGGACCGCAGGCGCTCAAGGACGCCTTGAGCAGGGCGATGAACGACGGGCGCAATCAGTACGCGCCGGCGCCCGGCATCCCGGCGCTGCGCCAGCAGATCGCGCGCAAGACCGAATTCCTCTACGGCTGCGCCGTCGACCCCGATACCCAGGTCACCGTGACCAGCGGAGCCACCGAGGCGCTTTTCGCCGCCATCGCTGCCACCGTGCGCCCCGGCGATGAGGTGATTGTCTTCGACCCCTGCTACGACTCCTACGAGCCGGCGATCGACTTGCAGGGCGGGCGCGCCGTGCACTTGCGTTTGCAGCCGCCGGATTTCGGTCTGCCTTTTGCCGATTTGGCCGCAGCGATCAGCGACCGTACCCGAATGATCATCATCAACTCGCCGCAGAACCCCACCGGTGGCGCGCTGCTGCGCGAGGATCTGGATCAGCTGGCGCAGATCATCGGCGATCGGGAGATCTATGTGCTTTCCGACGAGGTCTATGAGCACATCATCTTCGACGGCTTGGCGCACGCCACCGTGCTCAACCACCCGCAGCTGGCGCCGCGCAGTTTCGCCATCTCCAGCTTCGGCAAGACCTACCACATCACCGGCTGGAAGATCGGCTACTGCATCGCACCGCCGGCGCTCACCGCCGAGTTCCGCAAGGTCCACCAGTACCTGACCTTCTGCAGCTTCCACCCGGCGCAGGTCGCCCTGGCCGAATTCATGGCCGCCGATCAGCAGCACTATCTCGACCTGCCTGCCTTTTACCAGGCCAAGCGCGATGTGTTCGCTCAGGCCCTGGCTGGGAGCCGCTTCAAGCTCATGCCGGTTCGCGGGTCTTACTTCCAACTGGTTGATTATTCGGCTATTTCCGACCTCGGCGACAGCGACTTCTGCCGCTGGCTGACCACCGAGCACAAGATCGCCGCGATCCCGCTGTCACCCTTCTGCGAGCAGGCCCCACCCTGGCGGTATGCGCGGCTGTGCTTCGCCAAGGCGGACGAGACGCTGCTGGACGCAGCTGCTCGCCTGTGTAGGGTTTAGATGGTTTTACGTTGTTACGTTTTACGTTTTACGAAAGAGCGTGTTCCCCGATTGGTCGATGTGTCGGGGAAGTCGCTTGTCTCAAACGTAAAACGTAAAACCTAAAACCGATCTTTTTAATCAATACAGCTATTCTGGCTCGGAATGGTCAGCCGGGTCAGATAGTAGTCGTCTGTCCCGAGCACGGTCTGGAAGCGGAAGCGGCCCTGATCGCAGCCGAAAAAGCGCAGGTTGAGGGTGCCCCAGGTCTCGTCGATGACCAGCGCATTGGGGTCGAAAGCCGGTCCAAACTGACCGCCGTTGATGCGGATCAGCGGGATATCCACCTCGCTGGCGCCGAATTCGAAGCTGGCCACACCGGTGGCCCAGATCTGCTCGCCGTTGAGGTGGTCGTACCAGTACACCACCACCAGCGGGCCCTGGTCGGAGCTGACGTCGTTGGCCACTTCGACCACGAAGCCGCGGCGTGGATTCTCCGGGTCGTACCAGGAGCCGGTGTGCAGATCCATGATCGGGAAGCCATCGCTGTGCACGGCGCGGCGGATCAGGGCCGGGCGGAACGGGGTTTGATTCTGGTAGCTGGGTATCGCGTTCATTCTCAGCAGCGTGCTGCGACCGTAGATGACCTCGCCGAAGACGGTGAAGTCGTCATTCAGTTCGGGGTTGTCGACCAGATTGATGAAAAACTGCGTGCGACCGCTGCCAACGTTCGGCGGATTGCCGGTCAGCGCCATGGAAATGGTCCCGGCGGCGTGGGTCAGACCGTTGTCGCGCTCGCTGGCGATGTCGGGACCGTCGCCGGTTCGGATTTGTCCGGTGCCATCCTGGATTCCCGACTGGACCACGAAATTCGGCACCACGCGGTGGAAGACCAGATTGTCGTAGAAGCCCTCATCCACATAGCGCACGAAGTTGGCCGAGGTGATCGGCGCGTTAACGGGGTCCAGGCGCAATACGATGGGGCCGTTGTCGGTATCCAGCCAGACGATCGATTCCTGCGCCGACGCGCTGGTGGTCAGGGCCAGGAGCAACAGCCACCCGGCGGTTTGCAGCAGCTTCATAAAGATCCTTGTGGTTTGTACTGATGGTGAGGTGGGCCCGCGCGGTCGATCGCTACAGACTGAGGCGGCGAAACTCGTCGATCACCTTGGCGCGTTCCCAAACTTCGTTGAAGTAGCGCTGCAGCTCAGCGCAGCGCAGCGGATTATAGAGATCGGACTCGCCATCGAAGCGGTCGGCCAGGCTGCGGTAGAGGTAACCGCCGGTGTCGTTGCAGAGAAAAGCGGCGTTGTAGTCCAGATCGTCGCTGCAGGGCTGGCGCAGGGCGATCGCCGTGGTCAAGCGGTGCGCCAAGAGCACCAGGCGGTGGCCATCGGTCTTGGCCCGGGTCGGATCCTGAACCAGCACGCGCAGCTTGGCGTGGCTACCCGACAGGGCGATGCGGCGACACTGCTCCAGCAGCGCATCCTGATCGTAGAGCGGCGCCTCCAGGTCGCGGCTGTAGATGCACAACTCGTAGCGAGCCTGCTCCATCACGCCCAGCGCGGCCTGACGACAGCCGGCCAGGGTGTCGGTGGTGATCAATGCCGACTCCCGTTGCGGACCACGCCCGAGCCCGCCTCTGCGCGGCGGCGGCTCGCTGGCGTCCAGCGCGAGGGTCATCCTGGTGTGGTCTATACCGGCTTCCACGAAGGTCTCGCCGGCGCTGGCAAAGCCGTGCTTTTGGTAAAACGCCACCGCGTCCACCTGCGAATTCAGATAGACCTCGTTCAGGTGCCGCTCCCGGGCCTGGTCGAGCAGCGCCTGCAGCATGGCACTGCCGACCCCGCAACGGCGCCAATCGGCAAGGACCGCCATCCGACCAATCTTGCCGTCGCCGCTCATCCGCGCAGTACCGATCGCTTCGCGGCCGGCGCTGTCGCGGGCGATCACGTGGACGCAGGCGGGGTCGCTGTGGTCGCAAATCAGATCGGGATCGACGTCCTGCTCGTCGACGAACACCTGCTCGCGCAGCGTGCGGATCACCTGCTCGTCCGCCGACCAGTTGGCAGGTTCCACGTAGTAGCGGTTGTCAATCATCGGCGCCGGTCCGTCGCTCGGGGTTCGCTGGTGTCGGCCTATTCTAACCGCTGGGATGTACGCCAACGAGGTGCTGGTCTCAGCGTCGAACCAACGCCAACAGCCCCTCGCCGAGCATCTGTCGCAGCCGCTGCTGCAGGTCGGCGTCCAGCCGCGACCAGCGGGCGTAGTCCAAGCCGTCGCCGGTCAGACTGTCGCTGAGCGAGTCGGGCAGCGCCCAACGCTGGCCGGCGACAAACAGCGCCGGCGGATCGGTGCGCCGGCGCAGCCCGCGCAGGCCGTTTGCCAGATGCATTCGCTTGCCATCCTTGAGCGCCTTGGCGATGGCATTGAGTGAGGCTGCGCGGCGCGGCGGTTGCGGCTGTGCGGCCTGGCGGTACTGGCTCAGAAAGCGCGCGCAGAAATCCGCCAGATCGGCCTTTGATCGCGACTGCAGCTGCTTCAACGCGCCTTCGATCTGGTTGCGAAAGCGCTCGACGTCGTCGTCTTCGAGCGTGTCAGGCTGTGCGCAGGGCTCGCGGCCGGGGTCGGTGAAACGCTGCGCCTCGCCCAGTTCCTCAGCGAATTCGTCGATCAGCGGCAGCAACAGCTCGCCGGTGGCGGGGGCGCGCATTCCGATCGACAGAGTCAGGCAGGCACCTTCGGCAACGCCGTGGTGGGGAATGCCGGGCGGCAGATAGAGCATGTCACCGGGCTGCAGCAGCCAGTCATGACTGGGTTGGAAGTGCCGTAGCAGCTTCAACGGCACGTCGTCGCGATAGCTCAGATCGGGTTCCGCCGTGGCGTCGATGGCCCAATGCCGCTGACCTTGGCCCTGCAGCAGAAAGACGTCGTAGTGGTCGACGTGGGCACCCACCGAGCCGCCCGGGGCGGCGAAGCTGACCATGATGTCGTCGACGCGCCAGCGCGGAATGAAGTCGAAGTGCGCCAGCAGGGCGGCCACCTCCGGATCCCACTTGTCCACATCCTGCACCAGCAGGGTCCAGTCCGCGGCGGGCAGTTGGTCGAAGTCAGCCTCGCTCAAAGGACCGTGCTGCACCTCCCAGCGGTCGCTGCGGCGGCGGTAGCGCACCAGCCGCGCCAGTGCCTGGTCATCGCAGGCCAGTGCGGCCAGATCATCGCCGCTCAACGGCGCTTGGAAGCCTGGAAAGGCCTGGCGGATCAGCAGCGGCGCGCGCTGCCAGTAGTAGCGTAGAAACAGCGCGGTAGACATGCCCAGCGGCTGCTCGGGACTGCCTTGCGCTTCCAGCGGCAGGTTGCGGGCCACGTGGCGTGCTGCCTGGGCTACAGCTCGCGGGCGAGCTTGGCGGCCAGCCCGGTGTACTTCTCCGGGCTCAGCTCGCGCAGTTCGGCGCGCACGCTTTCCGGCAACTCCAGCCCGTCGACGAAGGCGCGCAGGCGCTCGGCGTCAACGCGCTGGCCGCGAGTGAGCTCCTTGAGCCGCTCATAGGGCTCGGGTAGGCCGTAGCGGCGCATGACGGTCTGAATCGCCTCGCCCAGCACCTCCCAGTTCTGCTGCAGATCGGCGTCCATCCGCGCCGCGTCGGCGCTGAGCTTGGCCAGGCCGCGACGCAGTCCGCCCAGGGCCAGCAGCACGTGGCCAAAGGCCGGGCCCAGATTACGCAGTACCGTGGAATCGGTCAGATCGCGCTGCCAGCGTGAGATGGGCAGCTTGTTGGCCAGATGCATCAGCAGCGCGTCGGCCAGGCCCAGATTGCCTTCGGCATTCTCGAAGTCGATGGGATTGACCTTGTGCGGCATGGTCGACGAGCCCACCTCGCCGGCCACCGTGGCCTGACGGAAGTAGCCCAGCGAGATGTAGCCCCAGACGTCGCGGGCCAGATCGATGAGGATGGTGTCGATGCGACGTTGAGCGTCGCAGATCTCGGCTATCCAGTCGTGCGGTTCGATCTGCGTGGTGTGCCGATTCCATTCCAAACCGAGTCCGCTGACCAGCTGATCGGACAGCGCTGGCCAGTCGATCTCGGGGTAGGCGGCCAGATGCGCGTTGTAATTGCCTACCGCACCGTTGATCTTGCCCAGCACGGAAACATCGGCCAGCCGCTGCCTCGCGCGGCGCAAACGGGCAACGACGTTGGCCAGTTCCTTACCAATGGTGGTCGGCGAGGCGGATTGGCCGTGGGTGCGCGAGAGCATCGCGACGTCAGCCAGTTCCATCGCGCGCTGGGCCAAATCGGCGATGAACTCATCGATGGCTGGGAGCATTACCGTATCGCGGGCGTGCTTGAGCATCAGCGCGTAGGCGAGGTTGTTGATGTCCTCGCTGGTGCAGGCGAAGTGCACAAACTCATGATGCGCCGACCAGAACGGATCATCACCCAAGCGCTGTTTGATCCAGTACTCCACCGCCTTGACGTCGTGGCGGGTGGTGGCCTCAATTTGTTTGATCTGCGCGGCGTGTTCGGGACTGAAGTCGCTCACCAGCGCGCGCAGGCTGGCCAGCGCCGCATCGTCCGGCGGCGGCAGCTCGCTGATCTGCGGATGATTGGCCAACGCCTCCAGCCAGGCCAGTTCCACCTGCACGCGGTAGCGGATCAGGCCGTACTCACTCAGATAGGGTCGCAGCGGGTCAACATTGCTGGCGTAGCGGCCGTCCAGCGGGGAGAGGGCAAGCAGAGCGCGTTCCACGGGCGGATCCATCGTGTCCATCAAGGCCGCGGATAGTACCGCAGCGCCGGGTCAGGACGGCGACCATAGCCCGCTCAGGCTAGCTCCAGCAGCGTTCCTACGACCAGGATCTTGATGAAAATCAGCAGGATGCTGAGCACGAACACGGACAAATCCAGCGGGCCCAGGGGCGGCATCCAGCGTCGAATGGGTCGCAGCAGCGGGGCCAGGACGCGACTGAGGAAGGACGAAATGGGGTGCTCGCCGTAGCGATCGAGAAAACTCAAGATCACGTAGACCAGCAGCATCACCAGCAGCAGTATCAGCAGCGCGTCGATCCACTCGGCCAGGGTCAGCAGCAGGAAGGAAGCCGGTCCGGGCAGCTGATAGAGCAGCCCGATCAGCAGGATCTTCAGCCCGCTCAGCAGCAGCGCCAGCAGCGGGGCGGCCATCCCAATGCCGCGCCAGGAGGGGACCAGCTTGCGCAGCGGGGTCAGCTGAGGATTGGTGAAGCTGAAGATGCCCTGGGCGATGGCGTCGCGAAAACCGACTCGTGACCATTCGACCAGAAAGCGTGCCCAGTGCAGGGCGATCAGCAGCGAGAACACTGCACCGATCAGGAACGCCAGCGCCTGTTTTGCGGCCATTGCGGTTATCCCTCTTGTTCTGCGGCCAGGGCGCGTCCGCGTGCGGTCGCCGCGGCGATGGCCTGGTCGGTGATGGCGGTCAGACCGGCGTGCTCAAACACCGCCAGCGCCGCCGCCGTGGTGCCGCCCGGTGAGGTCACTCGACGGCGCAGCTGAGCCGGTCCTTCCGGGTCCTGGGTGGCCATCTGCGCCGCCCCCAGCGCGGTGCCGGTAACCAGTTGCCTGGCCGCTTGAGGGCTCAGGCCCTGGGCGACGGCGGCGGCCTCCATGGCCTCCATCAGCAGGAAGAAGTAGGCCGGACCGCTGCCCGAGACTGCGGTGACTGCGTCCATCAGCTGCTCATCGTCGATACGTACCGTGCTGCCGACGCTGCCGAACAGGCGCTCGGCAGCCGCGTAGTCGGCCTCGCCCAGTCCAGGCTCGCCGCACAGCGCACTGGTGCCCGATCCGACCAGCGACGGGGTGTTGGGCATTACCCGCAGCAGGCGCGGCCCCGGACCCAGCCAGCGGCGCATCTGCGGCAGAGTGACGCCGGCGGCAATGGAGATCACCAGCACTGATTGATCCAGCGCTGGCAGCGCGGCGCAGACCTCGGCCATCTTCTGCGGTTTGACCGCCAGCACCAGCATGGACGCACCTGCGACAGCGCTGGCGTTGTCCTCGCTGACCGCGACGCCGAATTGCTGATTGAGCGCCACCCTGGCTTCGGCGAATGGCTCACCGACGGCGATCTGCTCAGGCCGTTGGCCGCGGGCGAGCATCCCACCGATCAGGCTTCGTGCCATGTTGCCGCCACCGACGAAGGCCAATTTGCTCATAGTGTGCAAGCTCCGACAAAACGCCGCGCAGTGTACCCGAGCTCAGAGCCTGGGGACTCCCTGAACAACTAACGCGCCCGAGGGCCGAACAGCGCGGTACCGATACGAATCATGGTGCTGCCCTGGGCGATGGCCGTCGGGTAGTCGTCGCTCATCCCCATCGACAGCGTGTCGATCTGCGGGTGATCGCTGCGCAGATCCGCAAATAGCGCCGCCAACCGGGCAAAGGCGGCTTCGCGTACACGCAGATCCGGACTGGGTTCGGGGATGGCCATCAAACCGCGCAGCCGGAGTGTCGGCGCAGCGGCCACCGCGCCAGCCAGATCGACGACCTCCGAAGGCACGGCGCCGCCCTTGCCCTGTTCGCCGTCAACGTTGACCTGCAGCAGCACCTGCAGCGGGCCCTGCGCCGGATCTCGACGGCTGGCCAGCGCGTTGACCAAGCGCATCCGGTCGACGCTCTGACACCAGTCGAAGTGTGCCGCCACCTCGGCGCACTTGTTGCTTTGCAGTCGGCCTATGAAGTGCCATTCCAGCTTGCGCTCGCCCAGTTCGACGATCTTCGGCAACGCTTCCTGCAGGTAGTTCTCGCCAAAGGCACGCTGACCCAGATCGGCCAGCTGGGCAATCTCTGCCGCGCTCTTCTTCTTGCTGACTGCCAGCAGGCGCACACCATCGCCGCCGAGTTCATGCAGGCGCTGGCGAATGGCAGCGTAGCGCTGGGCCAGATCGGGGTGCTCGCTGTGCTTGGCGGTATGAGAGGTCATGGCGCAAACGGCAAGATGAGTCACTTGATGTGGGGCCACCGCGGAATGCCTCAAGCCGCAGTTTCATGAGTGCTCATTGCGAGGGCGTCGGAGAGTTGCGGTGCGGTCCGCTTCACTGGAGATCGATGAAGGCGTACTTGAACAGTACGTTCGAGTCGATTGTAGGGAGCAGATCGCGCCGCAACGGCTCTCCTGCGGCCGCAGTAGCAGACTCATAAAACTGCAGGTCAAGCGTCAGGTCGATCTGTAGACGAGCGTCAACGCACGGGCTGGCCGCGCCACATGTCTGCGCCAACGCGCTAAACTCAGCACACACCTGGGGCATCTAAGGGGTTGGTCAGCCGTGGATATTGCTGAGCTGTTGGCGTTTTCGGTCAAGAACAAGGCCTCTGACCTGCATCTGTCGGCCGGCTTGCCGCCGATGATTCGCGTCGACGGCGACGTTCGCCGCATCAATATTCCGGCCTTCGATCACAAATCGGTGCATTCGCTGGTCTACGACATCATGTCGGACAAACAGCGGCGCGACTACGAAGAGTTCCTCGAAGTCGACTTCTCCTTCGAAATTCCCGGCTTGGCCCGTTTCCGTGTCAACGCCTTCAACCAGAATCGCGGCGCTGGCGCCGTATTCCGTACCATTCCTTCGGAGATTCTGACCCTGGAGGATCTGGCGGCGCCGAAGATCTTCAAGGAGCTGATCCAGCAGCCGCAGGGTTTGATATTGGTCACCGGGCCGACCGGCTCGGGCAAGTCGACCACGCTGGCGGCGATGATCGACCATATCAACAAGACCGAGTACGGCCACATCCTCACCGTGGAGGATCCGATTGAGTTTGTCCACACGGCAAACAAGTGCCTGATCAATCAGCGCGAAGTGCATCGTGACACCCACGGCTTCACCGAGGCGCTGCGCTCGGCGCTGCGTGAGGATCCGGACATCATCCTGGTCGGCGAGCTGCGTGACCTGGAAACCATTCGTCTGGCGCTGACCGCGGCAGAAACCGGGCATCTGGTCTTTGGCACCCTGCATACCTCATCGGCAGCCAAGACCATCGACCGTGTGATCGACGTCTTCCCGGCCGGCGAGAAGCCGATGGTGCGCTCGATGCTGTCCGAATCGCTACGAGCGGTCATCTCGCAGTCGCTGCTGAAGAAGGTTGGTGGCGGCCGCGTGGCCGCGCACGAGATCATGGTCGCGGTCCCGGCCATCCGCAATCTGATTCGCGAGGACAAGGTCGCGCAGATGTACTCAGCCATTCAGACCGGCTCAAACTACGGCATGCAGACCCTGGATCAGTGCCTGCTGGAGTTGGTCAAACGCGGCCTGGTCACTCGGCAGCAGTCCTGGGAATATGCCAAGGACAAGCGTTTGTTCGAGTAGGCTGCACGCCTCCGCCCGGTCTTCTTTCTCGGCGGGCGGTACTGAATTCCATGATGGTGCGGCGCCTCAGACGAGGCGCTTCGGTGTGCATTACTCTGCGGGAACTGTCTACTGGAACTGTTTTTGCCCCCCAATACAGGGCACAATCAGGAGTGATCTGAGCGGATATCGGGAGCGCGGGCCATGAGCACCATCGATTTCAACTCCTTTCTGAAGCTCATGGTGCACAAGAAGGCATCGGACCTTTTCGTCACCGCCGGCATCCCGCCGTCGATCAAGGTGCACGGTCGGGTGCAGCCGATCACCCAGACGGTGCTGTCGCCACAGCAAAGCCGCGACATGGTGCTCAGCGTGATGACCCCCGGTCAGCGCGAGGAGTTTGAGAAAACCCACGAGTGCCAGTTCGCGATCAGCCTGCAGGGCGTCGGCCGTTTCCGTGTCAGCTGCTTTTATCAGCGCAATCAGGTCGGCATGGTGCTGCGCCGGATCGAAACCAAGATCCCCACCATTGATGAACTGAGTCTGCCGCCGATCATCAAGTCGCTGGCGATGACCAAGCGCGGTTTGATCATCTTCGTCGGCGCCACCGGCACCGGTAAATCGACCTCGCTGGCGGCGATGGTTGGCTACCGCAACCAGAATTCCACCGGCCATATCATCAGCATCGAGGACCCGATCGAATTCGTGCACAAGCACGAGGGTTGCATCATTACCCAGCGTGAGGTCGGCATCGATACCGACACCTTTGGCGATGCGCTGAAGAACACGCTGCGTCAGGCGCCCGACGTGATCCTGATCGGTGAGGTGCGAACCCGGGAAACCATGGAGCATGCGATCACCTTCGCCGAGACCGGTCATCTATGCCTGTGCACTCTGCATGCCAACAACGCCAACCAGGCGATTGACCGCATCCTGCACTTCTTCCCCGAGGACCGGCGGCCACAGCTGCTGATGGATCTGTCGCTGAATCTGAAGGGTATCGTCGCCCAGCAGTTGATTCCCACCCCGGATGGTCGCGGTCGCCGGGTTGCCATGGAAATCCTGTTGGGTACCCCGCTGGTTCAGGACTACATCCGCCAGGGTGAGGTGCACAAGCTCAAGGATCTGATGAAGGAATCGACCAATCTGGGCATGCGCACCTTCGATCAGTCGCTGTTCGAGCTCTATCAGGCGGGCGAAATCAGCTACGAAGACGCCTTGCGCCACGCCGACTCGGCCAATGAGGTCCGTCTGCGCATCAAGCTGGCACAGGGCGGCGACGCACACACCCTGTCGGCCGGTATGGAAGGGGTGGAGCTGATAGAGCAATAGGGCAGCAGGGCTACGCCCTGCTGGGTATTAGGAATTAGGTGTTGGGTTTTACGACTAGAGCGAAAAGCTCAGGGGCACCAAGCCTCTGAGCTGCGGAGTAGTCAGCCCTCAGCCCGAGCGGACCGCAGATTGGCCTAGGCGCACTTGACTCGCTGGGAGCAGGCCGCACATCACCGCGCCAGGCGTCCGCGGCAGGCAGCTCATCAACTCCGCAGGCGAGCATTCCTGGTCAGCGTGCGCCGCGCGGCGCTTAGCAGGGCAACGCTATACAGTCGGTGCGCGGGCAGCAGCAGTTTGAACAGTGCGCTGGTGCTCCGATCATCGCCCGTACCCTGCGCTGCATGGACCACTGCCGAGCCGAAGTACAGACGCGTGCCGGATTGACTCGCGATGCTCTCGGTCATGAGCCAGGAGCGGGTACGGCCGGCTAGGTCGCACATCAGCAGTTGATGGTCGGCGCGGGCTTCAACGGTCCAAGCGGCGAACTGGTCGCGCTCGCCTTTGGCCAAAGCAAGTGCCTGTGCATCGCTGGAAGGGGAGCGTGCGAACAAACGCAGTACCAATCGCTCTGCCCTAAATAGCGTCGTGCAGTAGAAGCGGCTGACGAAATCGGCCTGACTGACGTTGCCGTAGACGTCGCAGCAATAGCAGTCTGTATAGCACCCCGGTCGGTTATAGCGCTGCAGCAAGGCGGCCTGCGGCAGGGTTGCCGGCCGCACCCGTGTATCGATGGAAGCCGGCCCAACAGTCACTTCTTCAGCAAATCGGCCAGCCCGGCGAAGGGATTGTTGGGCGGCGAGTCGCTCTTGTCCTCAACCGTCAGCGCCCCGTGGGCAGCGTCCAGATAGCGTTGGTGCTCGTTGTCGTGACAGTACAAGCACAGCAACTCCCAGTTGCTGCCGTCAGCCGGGTTGTCGTCGTGGTTGTGATTGCGATGATGCACGGTGAGCTCGGACAAGTTCTGCCGGGTGAACTCGCGCCCGCAGCGTCCGCACACCCAGGGATACAGCTTTAGCGCTTGCTCCCGGTAGCCGTGACCGCGTTCCTCAGCGGCCTTGCGGCTGCGCGCGACGATGGCATCCAGTTTGGCATTGTCGGCGGACATGAGGTGCATTTTCCACCGGATTGCCCGGGGACTCCATAGGCGGCGCACGGTGGAGTACACAGCGCGGATCAGGCAGAACTGGACTGCGGCAATATCCCGGCGCCGATTGACCGGCATTGACGTTGGCAGTTGGCAGAGGCGCTAAGGTTGCGGCGTTGCCTGCCGACGGATGCCGATGAGTATGAACTGCACTGCAAGTTGGTTCTTTGCCTTTAGCGCAATCGCGCTGTGCGCGGCTGCCGATGATCTCTATGCGAGCGAATCAGTAGCAGAGGGCGCCGAAGGCGTAGCCGAGGTCGAATCAAAGGCAGCATTGCCTAGCGACACCTGGCCGTCGGCGGCGCAGCGCAACCCGCTTTCAGATCGCGAGCCGGAGGACCCGGCCGAGTTCCGGCCGCAGCGGATGCCGCCGCCGCGACCGCACAGCCGTGGCGCAGCACCGACTTGGGAAGCCCTGGGTCCGGCACCGACCTTTTCCGCACAGGTCAACGTGCCTCCCGATGACGAAGTCTGCGGGGCAATCCAAAGTCTGGCCATCCACCCCAGCGATCCCGACACCATCTACGTGGGCAGCGTCAACGGCGGTATCTGGAAGACCACCGACGGTACGGCACTGCGGCCGCAATGGGTGGCGCAAACCGCGACCTTGCCATCGCAGTCCATCGGCGCGATCGAGTTCGATCCCACCGATGCCACCCGGCAGACGCTAATCGCCGGCATCGGACGCTGGTCCAACTTCGCCCGCCGCGGCGATGACGAACTGGGCGTCTACTACACCAGCAACGGCGGCGCCAGCTGGACCCTGTTCGGTGGTGCCACTCTGTTGGGCAAGCGGATGTCGGCGGTCGCTGCCCGCGGCAGCACCTTTCTCGCCGCCGCCATTGCCGGCGGCGGCGGGCTTTACCGCAGCGATGACAGCGGCGCCAACTGGGCTCTGGTTTCGGGTAGCGGCGGACTACCCACCGGCAACGTTTTTGACCTGGCTGCCGATCCGGCCAACAACGACCGCTTCTACATAGCGGTAGACAATCCGGCTCCGTCTGTATTGCGTAGCGACGACGGCGGCGCCACCTGGACAGACGTGACCAGTGGACTTACCGAGTTGGACGCCACGACCAACAACGTGCGCATCTCGGTCGGCGCTGGCGGCGTGGTCTATGTGGTGGTGGTCAACAGCGGTCGACTGGATGGGGTCTATCGCAGCCCTGATCTGGGCGCGACTTGGACCGCGATGGACGAGCCGGCAGTGCACCCGGGCGGCCAAGGCACCTCCAACACCGCGATCGTCGCCGACCCGGCCAATGCCAACCTGGTCTATATCAGCGGTGACCGCATCACCACCGGCCCGTTTACCGGCAACGTGGTGCGCGGCGACTTCACCCAGCCGGCGGGCAGTCAGTTCAACATCATCATGGACTCCGGTGGCGGCGGTACCGCGCCCCACGCCGACAGCCGCGACATGGCGATCGATCCCAATGGCAATCTGGTGGAGACCGACGATGGAGGGATCTATAGGCGCATCAATCCTTCCGGAGCCGGCGTTTGGGTTTCGGTGATCGGCAACTTGAATGTGATGGAAGTACATGACCTGGCCCACGATGCGGTCACCGACACCATCCTCATTGGCACCCAGGACAACGGCATGCACATACAGCAAACCGCCGCTGATCCGCGCTGGCGCTTCATCAACGGCGGTGATGGCGGTGATGCGGCCATAGACGACAGCTCGTTGGGCGCCAGCGGCAGCTACCGCTATTTGTCTTCCCAGAATCTCGGCGGTTTTCGACGCGCCGAGTACAACGCCGGCAACATGCAAGTTGGCAGTCGGTCGATGCCCAACATCCCTGATGCGCAGTTTGTCACCCCTTTGGAGTTGAGCCAGAGCGACGACAGCCGTCTGCTGGTGGGCGGTTCGGGAAACATCTATGAGTCCACCAATGCCAATGCAACCAGCCCGAGCTTGAGCTCGCTGGGTGGCCCGGGGGCGAACCGCAACGCCATGGCCTATGGCGCGATCGGTGCGCCAGAGGCGGCCTATGTGGGCAAGAACGCCGCCGTGCATCGTCGCGACGGCGGCGCATTCGTGATTACCAGCGCGCTGCCGGCCGGCGCCGCCACGATCACCGATGTGGCGATGAATCCAGCCGATATCAACGAGGTCTACGCGGTGGACAACAACCAGGTCTTCTACAGCAGCAATGGCGGGGGCAGCTGGC
>JAUIFV010000115.1 GCA_030430155.1 Gammaproteobacteria bacterium | reverse complement strand
TGGAAGCTACTTCAACGCGGAGACGCTGAGACTTCGCAGAGGAGGCCTATCGGAGGCGGTGTTGAGGGACGGCATTTGCTCGGCTAGGCAGTGTGCAACCGGTCTCTGCGAACCTCAGCGTCCTCAGCGTCTCCGCGTTTCAAGGAACTGAGATCGAGGTCTGCCATGCGCGGAGCTTGCGCGCCCCGAACACCGCTGGGCCCGCCCGTCGCTACTCCTTCTTGGCCTCCTCCGACTCGTCGACCTTCGACTCGCTCTTCTCGTCAGCCTTCTCGCCGTTGGCCTTCTCGTCGGCCTTCTCGTCGTCGTCGGCCTTCTCGTCGTCGTCGGCCTTCTCGTCGTCGTCGGCCTTCTCGTCGGCCTTCTTCTCGTCAGCGGTCTCGCCGCCGTCAGCCTTCTCGCCGTCGGCCTTCTTCTCGTCAGCCTTCTCGTCGGCCTTCTCGTCGGCCTTCTCGTCGGCCTTCTCGCCCTCGTCGGCCTTCTCGTCGGCCTTCTCGTCGGCCTTCTCGTCGGCCTTCTCGTCGTCGTCGGCCTTCTCGTCCTCGTCCTCGTCCTCGTCCTCGTCCTCGTCCTCGTCCTCGTCCTCCAACTCGCCTACGGAGGTCTCCATGCCCGAGGTGACCTCTTCCAGGGCTTCGAGCTCGTCCTCCTCGTTGGCGTCGTCGGCGTCGAGGTCCGTGTCGTCGGGGGCTTCCTCGCCGAGCACGAGGATCTCGAACCGCGTGCGACGGTGCTGGGCCTGCTTGCGGACCTCGCGGTTGCGAGTGAGGGCCGAGGCTCGGCCCCGTCGCAGCTCCTCGAACTCGACCGCCCAACGGTAGGTCCGGACGCCGGACTGCTTGCCCCGTGCCTCGGCCGTCAGCTCCAACGCCTTGGCCAGGGCCTCTTCGGCCCAGTTGAGCGCGTCGGTAGGCTGGGTCTCCAGCAGGGCTTCTGCCCGATCGACGAGCTCACCCACCTCGTTGGTGCCCGTGCAAAGCCCGAGCAGCTCGAGCCAGTGGACGCGGGACCACGCCTGGCGTGCCAAGAGCACCACCTCGGCCACCCCGCCCCAGCCCGAGCCCAGCAGGTGCGTCAGGCGCGTCGTCCGGGAGTAGACCTCGCGTGCATGCCGCAAGGTCTCGATCCCTGCCTCGAGGTAGGCCAACCGCACGCCGTGGGGCGTGGTTAGCTTGAACTCGTCGACGTTGCCCTTGATCCCGTCGGAGGCGCCAATCCGGCTCCCGGTGGCGGCCGGCACCGAGCCGATCGCCTTGAGCTGGTCCTTGAGCTGGCGGTGCCACTTGGCGAACACGCTCCCGAGCTCCTTGCTGCGACGCTGCTGCAGCGCCTGCTCTCCGGCGCAGATCCGCACGACGTCGAGGGCCTCCAGCAGGCCCCGCGCGTCGCTCAACAGCTGCCCCCAGTCGGGGCGATCCTCGCGTGTCGCCGCCTGGAGTTCCTCCAGGCCCTCGCGCGCCTCGCGCGCCAGGCGGGAGGTGGCGGGAGGTTGGGAGTCGCCGAACTCACGGCGGATGAAGTCCTCCTGCGTCTCGAGGCGCTTGCCTAGCTCCTTGATCAGCTCCTTGGCACCCTTACGCTCCTCGTTGAGCGTCTCCAGCCGCGTGCGGGTCAGCAGGCACGCGTTGCGAATCTCACCCAGCCGCGCCGGCAGGCGCTCGGGGGGATTCTCGGCAGCGAGCTCTTCAGCGAGCAACTCCACCCGCGCGGCGGCCTTGAGCAACCCCGACTCCGCGTCGGACCAGGTCTCGGGGTCGTGCTCTTCCTCGAGCACGTCGAGGTCGCGCTTGGCGGCGAGCACCTCCTCGCGGAGCAGGTCGAGTTCGGCCTGGGCATCCGCGACGGGGCCCTGCTGCAGCAGCTCAACGGCCTGTATTCGATGCCGGTGCTGGCGATCTTCGTCGTCGCGGTGCTGTTCTCACGGGTGAACGGCATGGCGGCCCGCTATGGACTGGTGTTTGGCGCGCTCCTGTACGCGGTGTTTACCTTCCTGTGGAGCCCTCTGCACTACATCCATCTGATGTTCATTACCCTGGTCGCGACCATCGCCTTCATTCTGGCCTTGTCGCGGCTGTTGCCGGCGCCGGCTGCAGCCGCCCGTTAGCGACCGAATCCAAAGTCCCAATCCCCGGGGAGTCCGATGAGTTCACCACCAGTCAGCGCGCAGCACCGACCCCAGCTCAGCTTCTGGCAGATCTGGAACATGTCCTTCGGCTTTCTGGGCATCCAGTTCGGCTTTGCGCTGCAGGGCGGCTTCATGTCGCGGATCTTTCAGACTTTGGGCGCCGACAAGGATGCGCTGCCGCTGCTGTGGATCGCCGCGCCGCTCACCGGACTGCTGGTGCAGCCTATCGTCGGCTACCTGTCCGACCGCACCTGGCACCCGATCCTGGGGCGCCGTCGTCCCTACTTCCTGATCGGCGCGGTGCTCAGTTCCATCGCGCTGCTGGCGATGCCGCACTCGCCGGTGCTGTGGATGGCGGTGGGTTTGCTATGGGTGCTGGATGCCTCGATCAACATATCCATGGAGCCTTTTCGTGCGTTGGTCGCCGACAAGCTGCCTGAACAGCAGCGCTCCTACGGCTTTGTGCTGCAGACCCTGATCATCGGCATCGGCACCTGGGTGGCCAGCAATTTGCCGTGGCTGGTCAATCAGCTTGGCGTATCCAATGTCGCTGCGCCCGGCGTGGTCCCGGATTCGGTGAAGATCGCCTTCGCCATTGGCGCTTTCGTGTTTCTGACCAGCATCCTGATCACCGTCTTCACCACCAGCGAAGAGCCGCCGGCGAGCTTGGCCGAATTCGAGGCGGAAAAGGCCGACGGCAATCTGTACAAAGGCATCCGCGAGGCCCTGGTACAGATGCCGGCGCAGATGCTCAACATTGGTGTGGTGCAGTTCTTCAGCTGGCTGGCCTTTTTCTCGATGTGGTCGATGGCTACGCCGGCGCTGACCGATCACGTGTTCAAGGCGCCCGCGCCGGATCCGGCGGCCTTCGACATGAGCCTGCCGGCCCAGGCCGAGGCCTTCAACGCCGCCAACGGCGCTTTTCAGAGCGCGGCAGATCTAGTGGGCTCCTACATGGGCTACTACGGGCTGTCGTCGATGGCGGTGGCCCTGCTGCTGAGCTTCTACGCCTCGCGCTGGGTGGTGAATCGCAAGCTGGTGCATTTCGTCGCGCTGATGGCCGGCGGCGTGGGCTTTCTCTCGATGTCGCAGGTGCCCGATCCGGTATATCTGATCGGCTCCTTCGCCCTGGTCGGGGTGGCCTGGGCGAGCATCCTGTCGATGCCCTATGCGCTGCTGGCCAGCTGCGTGGATCCAAAGAAGATGGGCGTTTATATGGGGATCTTCAACATGTTCATCGTGATTCCGCAGATCGTTGCGGCGACGCTGTTGGGGCCAACCCTGCGCGGGTTCTTCAACGGCGAACCGATCTTTGCACTGGTGATCAGCGGCACCAGCTTGATCATCGGCGCGCTGTGTCTGGTCCGGGTGGTGGAGCCGAAAGTGGAATCGACCGCACCGATGGCGGCGGCGCACTGATGGCCGGCGGCTACAGCAACGCACGAACACTGCCGGCGGCGCTGCTGCTGGCCGCTCTGAGCGGCTGCGGCCAGCCCGCGGACGACGCGCAGCCGCCCGCACAGGCTGAGCCGGCCAAGGCGACCTACTACGGTACCAACGAGCCCTTCGCAGCCGAGGCGATCTACTTCGTGCTCACCGATCGCTTCGTCAACGGCGACAGCAGCAACGATTACCGCGAGCAGGGTGGCGAGCGGCACACCTTCGATCGACCGCTGCCGCATCCCGAGCCCGATGCACAACCGCCCAACGTGGGCTATCTGGGCGGCGACTTCAAAGGCCTGCTGGCACACGCCGACTACATCGCAGAGATGGGCTTCGGCGCGGTCTGGATCACCCCCATCGTCGACAATCCCAACGAGGCCTTCAGCGGTGGCGACGAGATCAGCTGGACCAGTTTCCTGTCCGATCGTGGCAAGGCCGGCTATCACGGCTACTGGGGGGTGAACTTCTATCACCTCGACGAGCACCTGCCGAGCGCGGATCTGGGCTTTCCCGAGTTCACCGCCGGCATGCACGCCAAGGGGCTGAAGGTGGTGCTGGACATCGTCGCCAATCACGGCTCGCCGTCGTTCTCGATGCCCGCCGATCAGCCGATGTTTGGCGAGGTCTACGGCGCTGACGGCACGCTGCTTGCCGATCATCAGAATCTGCCGCCGGAGCAGCTGGATCCGCAGAACAATCGTCTGCACAGCTACTTCCATGCCGAGCCCGATCTGGCCCAGCTGTCCAACTTCGACGACACCTCGGCCGAGGTCATGGACTATCTGAGCGGCGCCTATCTGCAGTGGATAGGGCAGGGCGTGGATGCGCTGCGCATCGATACCATCCGCCACATGCCGCTGCCGTTCTGGAAGGCCTTCAGCGACCGCATCCGCGATCAGCATCCGGGCATGTTCATGTTCGGCGAGGCCTTCGACTATGAGGCGGCCAAGATCGCGCCATTCACGCTGCCGGAGAACGGGGCAATCTCGGTGCTCGATTTCCCGCTCAAGGCGGCAATGAACGAAGTCTTTGGTACCGAGGGCAAGGGCTATGAGCGTCTGGCCGAGGCGCTGTTTTTGCGCGACGGCCCGTATCACAACCCCTATGATCTGGTGACCTTCTACGACAACCACGACATGGCGCGGATGGAGGCCAGCGACGAAGGTTTCATCGACGCCCACCATTGGCTGTTCACTGCCCGCGGCATCCCGGCGGTCTACTACGGATCGGAGATCGGCTTCGAGCGCGGCCGTGCCGAGCATCAGGGCAATCGCAACTACTTCGGCGTCGAGCGCATCGCCCAGGCCCAGACGCATCCGATCCGCCAGGCGCTGAGCCGCATTGCCCAACTCCGCGCCGCCTCACCGGCGCTACAAAAGGGATTGCAGCTCAATCTGCTGCTGGAAGGCGATCGCGCCGCCTTTTACCGACTCTATAGCGACGGTGAGCAAGCGCAGACCGCACTGGTGCTGCTCAACAAGGGCGCCGAGGCCGCGGACTTCGTGATTGATCAGTGGCTGCAGGCCGGGCAATGGTATTCCGGTCTGGACGATAGCGTCATCGATGTCGTCGACGGCGGCAGCTTGAGCGCCAGCGTGCCCGCGCACGGCGTGCAGGTCTATCTGCTCGACCAGCCCGCAGCGGGTGCCGATCTGCTCAAGCAGATTGCTCTGGCCCAGGCGGGACTGCCCCACAGGAGCGCCGAATAACCGGCAGCGCCGGCATCAGCGTACTCTGCGCCGGTTCACCCTTGATAATCTTCAGCAGCGTATCGACCAGCACTTCACCGGCGCGCTTGGTGTCCTGAGCCACGGTGGTGAGCGGCGGGTTGGCGAAGCGGGCCATGGGGATGTCGTCGAAGCCAACCACCGCGACCTGCTCGGGTACGGCCAGACCGCGATCGGCCAGCGCTCGCATTGCGCCCATCGCCTGCAGATCGCTGGCCGCAAACAGGGCATCGAAGCCGACCTGCCTGTCAACCAGTTCGCAGGCGGCGTTGTAGCCCACCACTTCGGTGGAATCGACCGCGTCCACCAGTAGCGCTTCATCCGGTTCCAAGCCGGCCGCGCGCAGCGCCTCGCAGTAGCCGCGATAGCGATCGAAGAACTCCGGGAAGTGCGCGCTGGCGTGGCCGATGTAGCCGATCCGGCGGCGCCCCTGGGCGAGCAGATGCTCGACGATGGCGCGACCGCCCTGGACGTTGTCGCAGCCCACCGAGATGTCGCGCTGGTCGTCCACCACAGCGCCCCAGCGGACGAAGTGGGTACCCTGATCGACCAGATGCTCCAGCCGGCTGCGCGCGGTCAGATAGTCGCCATAGCCGAGCAGGATCAGGCCGTCGGCCTTGTGCGTGTCCTGATAGTCGGCGTGCCAGTCCTGTGACAGCTGCTGGAAGGAGATCAGCAAATCATAGCCGCGCTTGGCGCAGGCGTGGGTGATCGACCCCAGCATCGACAGGAAGAAGGGGTTGATCATCGAGTCGTCGCTGGTCGGATCCTCAAACAGCAGCAGCGCCAGCGTCACCGAATGCTGGCGGCGCAGATTGGAGGCGTTCTTGTCGACCTTGTAGTTGAGTTCCTTGGCGATCGCCAGAACCCGCTTGCGGGTTTCTTCGCTGACCAACGGACTGCCGCGTAGCGCGCGTGAGACGGTTGCCTGGGACACACCGGCGCGGTAGGCGATGTCGAAGGAGGTGGCTCGACCCTTCACGAAGCGTGCTCGCTGGCAAGCGGGGATCTGCGCATCGTGCATCTAGTCGGCGCCGATGCCAAGTCGGTGCGCAAGCTTTGCGCCCGATTTGAAGACGCTTTCAAACAAATCTCAAGCCTTTCAAGGCCGCGTGCAGCACCGTGGTGATCGACCCCTAATCGACCACGGAGGAGCTTATGTCCTATCCAAGCGGCCGCTTGATCCTGCTCGCGGCGCTGGTTGCTGCTGCCGGCGCACCGGCCGGCGCCGGCAGCCCGTCCACCATTCCCCTCAACTATGGCCACACCGGCAGCTGGTACGAGCCGGTAACGGTGGGCCAGGGCTTCCTGATGGAGGTGGTGCCCGATAGCAACACCTTTGTGGTGTCCTGGTTCACCTATGCCGGCGCGCAGGATTCGCCGGCCTTACCCAGCGGCAGCAGTGAGCAGCGCTGGTACTTCGCTCAGGGCGAATTTGCCGACGGCGACCATGTGGTCAACCTGGATGTGTTGCGTCCGCAGGGCGGTCGTTTTGCGGTCAGCGCTGCAGCTGCGTTTCCCAGTGTTGGCAGCGCCCGGCTTAGCTTCGATACCTGCGACAGCGGCACGCTCAACTACAGCTTCACCGAGTCCGGCTTGAATGGCGAGATCGCCTTGACTCGGCTGTTTCCTGACGGCATCTGCGCGCAGTTCCTGGATCCGGCAACGGATGGGGAGGAGCGATGAGGAGTTTGTCCATCATGATGCTGGTTGGCGGTCTGCTGCTGGCGCAGTTCAGCGCCGCGCAGGCCTTGCGCGTCCGCACCATTGCCGCCGGTTACACCGGTAGCGGCGGGATATCGGTGTTGCCCGATGGCGATGTCCTGGTTGCCGACTTCGGCGCCAATCTGGGCAGCGCGTTCGGTCGTACGGTGCTGCGCTTCACGCCCGCGGGCGCACAGAGCGTTTATGCCAGCGGCCTGGTCGGAGCTTCGGGCAATGCACTGCATCCTGATGGCCGTTTGATCCAGTCCAACATCGGCCAGTCCTCGGTGATGGCCATCACCCCCAGCGGCGAACTGAGCACGCTCAGCACCGGTATCAACACGCCTAT
Organism: Gammaproteobacteria bacterium; assembly: GCA_030430155.1. Classification (GTDB taxonomy): domain Bacteria; phylum Pseudomonadota; class Gammaproteobacteria; order Xanthomonadales; family SZUA-5; genus SZUA-5. The sequence goes on along the minus strand of JAUIFV010000115.1, from coordinate 8,566 downwards.
CGGAGTCGCGGTACGGACCGACGGCAGCATTTACGTTGCCGCCTGCGGCAGCAACCAGATCATGCGCGCGATCCCCGGCAGCGCGGCGGCGGTCTACGTCAACAGTACCTTGCTGGCCTGCCCCAATGGGTTGACCGTCGATGACCAGGACAATCTGTATACGGTGAATTTCAGCGATGGTCGCATGGTGCGCATCGACCCCAGCGGCAGCGCCAGCTTGTTCGCGACCATCCCCGGCGGCGGCAACGGCCATGTGACCTTCGGCAATGACCACTTCTACGTCACCGCCAACCGCGCCAATCAGATCTATCAGGTGGACCGGCAGGGCCAAGTCACTCTGCTTGCCGGCAGCGGCGCCTTCGGCTTCGCTGACGGCGGGCCGGAGCAGGCCAGCTTCAATAGGCCTAACGGCATCGGCATCAGCCCGGATGGGCGCACCGTCTATGTCAGTCAGCGGTTGAGCAGCTTTGCCGCCGGCGGCTTGCACCCCAACGTCTTGCGCGCCATCGATTTGGACACCGGTGCGCCGCCGCTGCCGATCAACGTCGGCATGCGCGGCAGTTGGTACGACCGCAACACCCCGGGGCAGGGCATTCTGATCGATCTTGTTGACGGCCAGCCGACCCTGTTCGCTGCCTGGTACAGCTTTATCGCCTTCAGCGAGTCGGCCGATCCTTCGGGCAATGATCAGCGCTGGTACTCGCTACAGGGTAGCTATGCCGACAACAAGGCGCAGCTGATGATCTATGAGAACAGCGGCGGTCGTTTTGATGCCGGGGATCCGGTGACTACCACCGCCATCGGCACGATGGAATTGGATTTTGCGACCTGTACCCAGGCCCTGGCTCACTACGAGTTCGTCGATCCGCCGCGCAGCGGCACCCTGTCGTTGACTAGGCTCAGTCCGGACGTGCTGTGCGGCTCGCTGGCGCAGGGTCAGGCGCAATGAAGGCCTGGACGTTGATGCTCATGCTGGTGTTTTCGTCGGGCATGGCGCAGGCGCAGATCCCGATCAATGCCGGCCTCGCCGGCGGCTGGTTCGAGCCGGAGACCAGCGGGCAAGGGCTGCTGATCGATGTGGTGCCGGCCTCGACGCAGGTTTTCGCCGGCTGGTACACCTTTGCCGCGCCTACCGCCAAGCGCCCGGGCGCACCCGAGCAGCGCTGGCTGTCGGCGCAGGGTGAGTACGCCGGCAGCGCCGCCGAACTGGTGCTTTACAGCGCCAGCGGCGGCGTATTCAACACGCCGTCGGCGGTCACTCAGACGGCGGTCGGTAGCGCCACCCTGATCTTTCACAGCTGCACCAGCGCCACCTTCAGCTACAGCCTGCCCGACGACGGACTCAGCGGCAGCATAGCGCTGACCCGCATCGGTCCCGACGTGTTCTGTCAGGACATCGTCAACGGTCAGAGCATGGCGCCGACCGAGTACAACCAGCCGCCGCAGCTCAGCGCGCTGCAGACCAGCGATCAAGGTGACCAGCTGCTGCTCAGCTACGCGCTGGCCGACAGCGAATCCGATCTGGTCGAGATCAGCGTTGAAGTGCTCTACGGCAACAACCAAAGCTACCGCATTCCCGCGCCGCTGCTTAGCGGCCACGTGGGCTATCCGGTGCTGACCGGCTCGACCAAGCAGCTGCGCTGGGATCGCGCCGGCGACAGCGGCTTTCAGCAGCTGGCATTGCAACAGTATCGGCTGCGGCTGATTGCCGACGACCGCTATGCCCCCACCGTGCAGGACATCGTCGACCTGGTCAGCGAGGCGCGGCTGATTGCCGATATCCAGCAAATGGAAGGCGTGCGACACCACGCCGGTGGCGAGCGGCTGCAGCAGACCCGCGCGCATATTCGTGCGCAGATGGCCGAGCGCGGCTTGAGCCCCATCGACCAGCCTTTTCGCCATCAGGGCGACACCGGCATCAATATCATCGCTGCGTTGGTCGGCAGCGATGGGCCCGATCAGTACTATCTGATCGACGGCCACTACGACACCATATTGTTTACGCCGGGTGCCGATGACAACGCCTCGGGGACCGCCGGCATGCTTGAGGCAATGCGGGTGCTGAGCCAGTTCAACACGCGGCGTTCGATACGTTTCGTGGGCTTCGACAAGGAGGAGCTGGGTCTGGTCGGCAGCCGCTATTACGCCGCCAATCTGCCGGGCAACGCGACCGTGCTGGGGATGATCAACTTCGAGATGATCGGCTACACCTGCACCACCCAGCCCGAATGCCAGTCCTTTCCCAACGCCGACGTGTCGATCTACAACATCCGTCCCAGCTTCGCCCAAAGCATGAGCGATGCTTTCGTGACTGCCGGCGAGCGTCACGTGCCGGGGCTGAAGATCACCTCGGTCGTCGACGACGGCGATTTCAACTTCCGGCGCAGCGACCACGCGCCGTTCTGGGATCGCGGCGTGGATGCGCTGTTCCTCACAGACGGCGCCAATTTCCGCACCCCGCACTATCACCAGGCCAGCGATCGATTGCCGACCTTGGATACGCGGTTCATGGCCAACGTGGTCAAGACCGCCGTCGGCGCTTTGGCCGACCTGGCCGGTGCCAACCATCAAGGCGAAGCGGTGAGCGAGGTGATCAATCGCTGATGCGGGCTGGCCTTGCGTTGAATGGCGCGGCAGTATCGAGTGCCGATCGTCGCTGGCCATTGCAATGACACCCAAGCCTGGATTATTCATGAACCTTCTACTGCGGCTTCCGCAGGCGCACTGTGGCGCGGCTTGCTCCCTCCGATCGACGTCGAGTACGCCTTCGCCGATATCCAGTCCGCGATCCGCACCAAAGCACGCCGGCGAAACCCTCGCGACGAACGTTCATGAATAATCCAGGCTTGCAAGTCGTGAAACGGTGGGTAGCCTGTTTCAACCGTGCTGACATTGACGGTCTGTGCGCGCTGTACGCCGAGGATGCGGTCAACCATCAGGTGGTGATGGAGCCATTGCACGGCCGTGGCGCGATACGGGCGATGTTTGAGATGGAGTTCGGTCGCGCGCAGATGCACTGCATCGTCGAGAACCTGTTTGCCGATGGCGAGTGGGCCATATTGGAATGGCGCGACCCGATAAGGACTCCCTGCACAACTCACGCGAGCCGCGTTGCGAGTCCAAATCGTCTGCTGGTAGGCGCAGTCCCGAAAGGCATAGTCATTCTATGCCCGAGGGCTGCAACGCCGCAGCAGACGATTTGGGCCGCAACCCTTCGGGACGACGCCTGAGAAGCCCGCCAGCTGCGTTGGACGTCTTGCTCAGAGCGCAGGCTATGACCTGCGACGCCCGCCTTACTGGCGAACTTCTCAGGTGCCGTCGCGGCCACGTGAGTTGTGCAGGGAGTCCTTAGGGCTGCGCGGCTGCGGTTTTTTTCAGGTGCGCGACGGCCAGATCATCTTCCAGCGCGGCTACTTCGACCAGCTGAGCTTTCTGCGTCAGCAGGGCCTGCCGATTCCCGATTGATCGGCAGCGGGGTGCGGCCGGCGCGGCTTTGGTGGCATCATCGCCCACCGCGAGACCCTATGCCCGAACCACCTGCCCGGAGATCCCATGACGCTGCTCTATCGACTTACCCTGGCTCTGATTCTGCTGTGCATCGCTGCCAGCCCTGTACTGGCCGAGACTGAACAAGATTCCGTCGCCAAGGCCCTGCGAGTCGCGGCGGCGCTAGAGGCTGATCCGCTGGGTGAGGAGATAGCGGCCGAGCGCACCTGGATGCTGGGCTGGATCTACCGCAACAAGGACCTGAAGCTGACCGTCTGCGACATCTTCAAGCCGCTCAAGGCGGACGGATTTGCGCACACCTGGGTGATCGTCAATCAGATCATCATCGGCAACGTGGCCTTCCAGTTGCGCAATCCGGACCAGCGCGACGATCTGCTCGCCAAACAGGTGGCCGGTATCGAGAGCGGACTGGCCGCCTACACGGCAATCATCGACGCCGAGCCGGACTCGCGTCTGGCGTATCTGGACGATCTGCTGGCCGCCAAACGGGTCGGCAATCTGCAGCAGACCGTTGCCGGAATGATTGAGGGCAAGTGCGCCATTCCCAAAGAGGAAATGGCTGAGGGCGAATCAGTCGACAGCTGATTCGGGCCAATCCAGGGCGACGATGTCGACATCGTCGAACTCATTGAGCACCACGTAGACGGCGCCGTCGGCGCCGACTTCGATGCCGGCGGTGAGATCCAGCTGGTCGGCACGCAGGCGCCGTTCCGCGCCGCTGTGGCGGTCGATGCGATGCACAAACAGGTTGCTGGGATCGGCGGGGTCCTGCTGCAGGCGTACGAACCAGCGTTCGCTCAGTGCCCAGGCGAAATCGATGCCGCGGCGATATACACCGAGCTGCTCGGTCGGCTGTAGCTGCTCGTCCAGCGACCAGATCCCCAGACGCGATTGCATGCTGGCGGCAAGGCCGCCGTGCCCGTCGCCGGCAATCACCATGGCGTCGCTATGGGCCGTTTGCGCCGAGCCGCCCTGCGCCAGATCGGCGCATGAGCGAAAGTAGCGACCGCCGGCGTCGCGGATCAGCGGACCATTTGCAGTCTGCGCGGGGCCCAGCGCCACCGCGCCATGGCAGGGGCGGCGGTTGCTCAGGCGTCCACTGGGAAAGGCGATATTGGCCAGTTCGATGTCGCCGTCGGCACCAGTCAGCAGGGCGAGGATCCCGCTTTCATCGGCGTGCCAGCGCAGCGCCAGCAGCTTGTTGGCTTCCAGTCTGAGCAACCGGCTGCTCGCCCCGGCGGGCAACGCACTGACCCAGATCTCCACCGCGCTGGACGACTGGCTGGCGAACAGCAGATGGCCACCGCCGGGCGCCAGCTGCGGCAGCCGGTGGCTGGCCCGCGCGGAGCTGACCCGATCCGGTGCGGCAGCATCGCCCTCATCGAAGTCAACGCGAGCAACAAAGGTGTCGTCTACGCGCGCAGTGGAGTAGACGAAGCGCTGGCCGTCATAAGCCAGATTGCGACCGTCGGCGATTTGGGCGATGACCTGAATGACCGCGCCGCGAGCCGGCTCCAGTTCCACCAGCTGGGCGCCGTCGCCGTCGTTGCTGATCGCGTAGAAACGATTGCTTGGTGACCAGGCGTGGGCGACGTAGCGCTCGCCCTGAGAAGGAATCAACTCGCGTGATTGAGTGGGATCTTGATCGATCTGAGCCATGCGCAACGCTTGCTGGCCGGTTTGATAGTCATGGCGAAAGAAGCTCAAGCGCTTGCCATCGCTGGCCAGGCGCGGCGAGTAATCGGTATGCAGCGGCGACTGCGCATCGCTTTGGAACAGCCGCTGGTTCGTCTGCAGGTCGCGGACTTCGATGGCCCGCGACTCAAAAGCGGCATTGGTGGGCGCGGTGTAGGCCAGCAAGCGGCCGTCGGCACTGATGTCGATCAGCTGGCCAGGACCGGCGCTTTGGCAGCTGGCGATCTCCCTTTCCAACGCGCCGTCACGATCGGCGAGCAGGACCTGGCAGGATTCCTTCCACTGACGCACGAAGGCCAGCTGGCGACCATCGGCGCTCAGCACCGGACTGTATTCGTCGCTGCCGGGCGTGACGATAACGCGTGGACGGGCCTGCCCCGGGTCGCTGAAGGCGAGGTCGAAGTCGCCGGAGTCCGGGTTTTGCAGCGCATAGACCAGCGCGCCGTCGCTGCCGGCATTGCGTGGCATGGTCTCCACCACCGCGTCGTTGGCCAGCGACCGCGGTCGCGGCGGCAAGCGCTGCTCTGGCTCCGGCGCGAAGACTATCAGCGCGTAGATCCCAACGACTACGGCTGCGGCAAGCATCCACGGCCTCGGTGACGGCAGTCCTCGACGCTGCGCGGGAGTCCCATTGTCGAGCGCAGCATGAGCGGATCCCTGCCCCTGCAACCGGATCGGCGCCGGGTCGGTAGCCGTGAGCGCAACCGGTTCGCTGAGCAGCTGAAAGCCGACCTTGCTCACGGTGCGGATGAAGCGCGGTGCGCGAGCGTCATCGCCCAGCTTGCGGCGCAGCTCGGCGACCACCTGGGCCAGGGTCTCGGCGCTGCCGCGGCCGCAGCCCCAGAGCAGGTCGAGCAGCAGATCGCGACGTGCGGCGTGCGGATAGGCCTGACACAGCTGCAGCAACAGGGCGGTGGCCTTGGGGGTCAGGCTGTGTTGCTCGCCGGCCGTTTCCAGCAGCGCGTCCTGCGGTCGGAACACCACGTCAGACAGCGCAATCCAGCCGCTGCGCTGCAGCGCGGCCGATTCAATACCGTCGATGCCGATGCCGTCCAGACTCATGGTAGCCAACGCTGCCCAGGGATCGGGTCATTGTGGCGCAGATCTGCTCAGGCCGGGCGGCAGCATTTGCGCGCTGTCCGCCAACGTTGCCGACATCGACGCTTCCCGGACAAAAAACGCCCCGCCGGAATCCGGCGGGGCGGGGTCGTCGCAGGGCGTTGTTGCTTTTTAGAACTTGTAGGTCACGCCAAGCAGATACTGGCGGCCGTACTCCTGATACTGCTGGGTCAGGCCGTTACCGTTGAAGAACTGGCGGTAGGGCTCGTCGGTCACGTTGTTGACCTGCAGCAGTACCGAGACGCCTTCCAGCGCGGTGCCGTCGGCGAAGGCATAGCCGGTCTGGAAGTCGACCACCGATTCACCGTCGATGAAGACCTGGGCGCGGTCGGCGCCGAAGCCCTGGATCTCACCCAGGAAGTCGGAGCGTTTGCGCTGGCTGATGCGGGCCTGGAAGCCGTGCTTTTCGTAGTACAGCGTGATGTTCTGCACCCGCTCGGAAAGCCCGGCGATGGGCTCATCCGGACCATCGGGGCCCAGTCGCTTGATAGAGCTGGAGGTGTCGGAGTAGTTGGCGATCAGGCCGAAGCCGTCCAGGGCCGGGTGCATCAGATCGAAGGGCACTGAGAGAGTGAACTCCCAGCCCTTGATGTTGCCACCCTCGCCGTTGGCCGGGCGCTCATAGACACCGATGTCAAACGGTGTCGGCCCGGTGTAGCCATCGGGTACCGGTAGCCCGGTGGCGTCGAAGGCGGTGGTCAGATCGTAGACGTAGGTGCGCAGATCTTTATAGAAATAGGCCAGACCGACGTAACCGCGGCCGCCAAAGTAGTGCTCCCAGGCCACATCCAGGGCGTTGGCGGTCCACGGCTGCAGCTCGGGGTTGCCGCCGTTGCGTCGCCACAGGCCGATGGTCTGGCCGCTCAAATCCAGCGAGGTGTTGTTGTTGGCGCGCATCTGATCGACCCGCGGTCGAGCTTGCTGGCGGCCGACGCTGGCGCGGATGATGTCGTTGCCGCTGGGCAGTTCGAAGACGATGTTGGCGCTGGGCAGATAATCGGTGTAGCTGGCGCCGCCGGCGAAGGGCACCGCGTTGGCGGCATCACCCTGCAGCACGGTGAAACCGTCCGAGCCCTGGTCGGTGTCCACCACCTGCAAGCCGACGTTGCCGCGGACCCTGGTGTTGCCCCAATCCATGTCCATGTTCAGCTGCAGATAGGCGGTGGTGATCTGTTCATCCACGGTCCACTGCTTGTTGACGATGTCGGCGTTGATGTTGTCGCGGAAGCGATAGAACTGCTCCAGGACCGGGTTGATGTCGTAGCTGAGGGTGCCCGGCAGGCCGGCGAAGCTCAAATCCACGGGCGAGATCAGAAACTGCGATGGCACCACCGTCTCATCGTTGATCAAATCGAGAAAGGCCTCGGGGACGGTGCGGCTCTTCTCGCGATCGGAGTAGTTGAGGCCGAATTCCAGGCTGCTGAAAGGTCCATCGAGGAAGGATTTTTCCAGGTCGACGCGCAAGCTGGTCAGCTCATCATCGATCCGGGGCTTCTTGATGTAGCCGTCCTGGCCCCAGCCGCCGGGATCGGTGAGTACGATCTGGCTCGGATCGGAGTAGTCGCGGCTGAAGCTGAACTGCGGCGCGCCGCCGAAACCGTTGAGGACGAAATCGACGTTGTCGGTAATGCCGGCGCGGGTTCCAGAATAGGTCTCCAGGATGCTTTCCTGGCGATCGGCAGTGGAGTAGCTCAGGTCCAGCTTGGCCGACCAGTCCTCGGTGAGCTGGATCTCATTGGCCCAGCCCAGCGCGAACAGCTTGTCGTCGCCTTCGTTGAGGTCGTTGCGCAGCACAGGACGGATGCCGCTGAAGGTGCCGGCGGTGGTGACCCCGTCGGTAATCGTCGGATTGCTCAGCGAGGCGCCGGACCAGCCCAGGCCGGTTTCCAGAAAGCGCGTGGTTTCGGTCTTCTCAAAGCGCGAGTAGTACACATCGAGAATGGTGGTGTAGCTGTCGTTGACGTTGAATTCCATCACCCCGAGCACGCCCTGGCGGACGTTGTCGGTGGAGGCGGCCTGGATCTTGCCGCCGCCCAAGGTGAAGGCGCCGTCGGCCGGGCTGATGTTGTCAGGATAGCCCCAGGCTTCCCAGCGCTCGGCCTGGCCGGGGGAGTCCAGCCGCGCATAGCCCAGCGCGATGCCGAGGCGGTCATCGAGGAACTTGTCGATGTAGAAGGCGCTGACCCGGCTGCCGAAATCGTCCGAGTCGGAGTTCAGCTCGCCCTGTGAGTTCTTCTCGCCGCGC
>JAUIFV010000114.1 GCA_030430155.1 Gammaproteobacteria bacterium | reverse complement strand
GCGTTCTGGACACCGCGCGTTACCGCACATTCTTGGCAATGGAATTGGGCGTCAGCGTCGAAGACATCAGCGCCCTGTTGATGGGTGGCCACGGCGACACGATGGTTCCCGTTCCCAGCTGCACCAGTGTCGGCGGGATCCCCGTGACCCAATTGATCAGCGCCGAGCGACTCGATGAAATCGTCGTAATCATTTCTATAGGCGGTGAATGTCACAAAGCCCCACTCGCCGCGCCCGCGCAGACCCAGCTCCACGCCGCGACTGGTTTCGGCTTCCAGATCGGGATTGGGAAGCGCGGTGTAGCCGAAGGCAAAGTTGGTGAAGCCCAGGTTGACGTCGTTGAAGGGCGGCGCGCGGAAGCCCTCGGCGTACTGACCGTGCAGCGACCAGCTGTCGTTGAGCTTGAAGGCCACGCCCAGCTTCGGCGACAGCTCGGAGACATCCAGATCGGACACCGGCACGCCCGGGTTGTCCTCGATGAAGATGGCGTCCAGCTGCGGCTCCAGCTCGTAGCGGTCGTAGCGCAGCGCCGGGATCAGGGTCAGCCGGCCGTCCATGAACTCGATTCGGTCCTGCACATACAGGCCCAGCTCGCGGGTCTCGCTGCGCGGGAAATCGCGCACCGGAAAGACATCGGGCATCAGCACGTTGGTGCTGTTGCCGGTGAGTGGGTCGATCTGCAGACCGTCGCGCAGCTGGTCTGTATCGGTGCGCTCGTAGTCGAGGCCATAGATCAGCCGATGCTCGGCGCCGCCGAGGGCGAAATCGCTGCGTGCGGTCAGCTCGATGCCGCGCACCCGCTGATCGAAGTCGAAGCGCCGGTAGCGTTCCGCCGGCACCGCACCGGCCGGACTGATGGTGGTGCGACTTTCAAAGGTCTCCTGCAGATTGTCGCTTTGCTGGGTGTAGACATGGATGCTGCCCTTGTCGATGAAGCCCAGCGACTGGTTGAGCTGGTAATCCAGCGAAACCCGATCACGCTCGGCCCGGTCCTCGGCGCGCAGATCCTCGGTGCGAATCTGCGAAGGACCGAATGACTGCGTGCGCCGCGCTGAGAACACGTCAGTGTCGGTGCGAGCGATGCGGCCGTCATAGGTCAAGCGCAGCGCATCACCATCGCGCAGGCTGTAGACCAACTTGGCCAGTACGCTGTCATCACCGGTGTCCTGCGGATTGGGACGGGTGCGGGAGGCGTCTTGGCTATCGATATCGCCGCGATTGCCCGATTCACTGCCGCGGCGGTGGGTGCTGTGCAGCAGCATCGACCAGTTGCCGCTTTGCAGCGCCGTGGTCTGGCCCAAGTCGCGGCCCTGATCAACGCTGGAATAGCCCAGCCGCCCGCGCAGGAAGATCGGGTCCTCACCATCCAGATAGTCCATCGGATCCTTGGTGACGAAGCTGACCACGCCGCCCAGGGCATCACTACCGTAGAGGGTGGAGGACGGCCCGCGCAGCACTTCGACCTGCTTGAGGGTGCTCACGTCCACCGCGTCGCGTCCGGCCGAGGAGAAACTGCCGATGGCGAAGGCGTCATTGATCGACACCCCGTCTACCTGCACCGCCACCCGATTGCCACCCAAACCGCGGATGCGGATGTCGCCAAAGCCGAAGCGGTTGACGTCGTTGCCCACCGACACGCCAGGCTCGTAGCGAAACAGCTCGCGCAGATCGCGAGTCAGGCGGCGGCGCATCTCTTCTTCGTCGATCACGCTGACCGTGGCGCTGGCCTGGCCGATGGTTTCGTCGCTCTGCCGTCCGCTGACCACGACGCGGTCCAGGGTCGCCGGATTGACGGTCGGGTTTGGGGCCGGATTGGGGCTCGGAGCAGCCTGCACAGCGGCCGCGCCGGCGGCAAGGATCAGGCTGAGGGCAAGGGTGAGGGGATGGGCGCGAAAGGAGCTAATGGTCATGTTTTTAAGTCTTCTGGAAGTGATCTTCGGGCCAGTCGCTCGCGCTGTTCTTATTTGTAGGCACGAATCGTTCTGATGCGTATTCAAGTTCTACCGCGCACGAAGGGGTGTGTAGGGCGGTGAGTAAGCGACGGGTCGTTGCGGTTCGAAGCGCGACCAACCGGGGCCGCGTTTGATCAATGCACGCGCTGACCTCCGGCCGACGACGCCTGCTGTTTCAGTTCGGCCTGCACCTGACGCCACTCCTTGCAAACGCAGCTATTGCTGATCCAGTAGGCCACCTGCCTACCGCCGCCGTGGTTGCTCTGGAAGCGCTTGAGCTCGAACACCGAACGGCCCAGGAACTTGTGCGCGGAGATGCGCAGCGCCAGGCTCAGTGCAGGGTCGCGCACCACCGCCAGAATGAAGCAGTGGATGGCGCAGATCTGCTCGCTGGCGGTTTCGGTTTCATCCAGCGCCACGCTGGCCGCGACCAGATTCATCCCGCTGACCAGCGCCGCCGACAGCGCGCCATCGCTGTTCGGCCAGGATTCGAAGTAGCACTGGGTCAGCGCCACGCAGTCCTGGTAAACACAGCGCGCCTGCTCATAGCGCCCTTCCTCGTACAGCGCGTTGCCGCTGACCATCATCGACGGCCACAGCTCCCAAGGTGCCGACTCAACCGGTTCAGCTGGGCGGGTTTCGCGCCGTTCGGAAAGATTGATCACGTTCATCGAGGCCTCACGCTGCGTTGACGAACCGTGATCGTATTGCGAATCGATCGCATTTACAATACGGACATGTTCCGGCACTGCTCTGGTTCGAGGAATGGCCTGCAGTGGGCGAGCTCGGCGACTGGCAGCGTGCAGGGTCGCGGACACGCACCGACTCCCCCGGCCGCGCTCGTCGCTACTCGGCACTACACGCCAATTCGGCACCGCCTTCGCCTGCTACACTCGCGCGCTTCGCCACCCCACCCCTTGAGGATCTGCCATGAGCGAGACGGCCGCCCCACGGCGCTCCGCCATTGATCGCTTCCTGAACATCGTTGAGACAGGCGGCAATGCCCTGCCCCATCCCGCCACGCTGTTCGCGCTGCTTGCGCTGCTGGTGGTGCTGATGTCGGGCGTGGCAGCCTGGTTGGACGTCAGCGCTGCCCACCCCAGCACCGGCGAGCCGATCACGGTGGTCAACCTGCTGACCCTTGAAGGGCTGCACCGGATGAGCACCTCGATGGTGACCAACTTCACCAGCTTCGCGCCTTTGGGGACGGTGCTGGTCGCGCTGCTGGGCATCGGTGTGGCCGAGCATTCCGGTCTGATCGGCGCCGCCCTGCGGCTGGTGGTGCTGGCCTCGCCGCGCGTCCTGCTGACGCCGGTGGTGGTGTTTGCCGGGGTGATGTCGAACATGGCCAGCGAGATCGGCTATGTGCTGATGGTGCCACTGGCGGGGCTGATCTTCCTCGCCGCCGGACGCCATCCCATCCTCGGCATGGCGGCGGCATTCGCCGGCGTTTCCGGTGGCTATTCGGCGAATCTGCTGATCGGCACCATCGACCCGCTGCTGGCCGGTCTGTCGCAGGAAGCCGCGCGCATCGTCGATCCGGCCTACACCGTCACCCCGGTCGCCAACTGGTACTTCATGATCGCCTCCACGCCGCTGATCACGCTGCTGGGCTGGTATACCACCGAGCGCATCGTGGCACCGCGCTTCGCGCACAAGCCGGAACTGCAGGCGGCCAGCGACGGCGAGACGCACTCGGCCGATCCGGAGGCGCAGAAACTCAAGCCGGAAGAGAAGCGCGGTCTGTGGTGGTCGTTAGTGGCGACTGCGGTCATTACGCTGATCCTGATCTGGGCTGCGTTGCCCAAGGGCCTGTTCTTTGGCGCCGGCTTCATGCGCGACCCGGTCACCGGCGACCTGCTGCGCTCGCCGATGCTCAACAGCGTGGTCGCGATCATCTTCCTGTATGGCGTGGTGGTCGGCGTCACCTACGGCATCGTCGCGCGTACGGTTCGCAGCGACGAGGACGTCATCAAGGGCATGGGCCAGAGTATGTCGACGCTGGGCGTCTATCTGGTGCTGACCTTCTTCGCCGCACAGTTCGTCGCCTTCTTCAACTGGACGCAGCTGGGCCTGATCTTCGCGGTGGAAGGCGCCAGCCTGCTCGACAGCGCGCGACAGCTGGTGCTGGGAGGTGAAACCGATCCATCCTCCTGGCGCTGGGTCCTGGCCAAGCTGCTGATCATGGGTGGCTTCATCGGCCTCACCGCCGTGGCCAACCTGTTCATGGGCTCGGCTTCAGCCAAATGGGCGCTGATGGCGCCGATCTTCGTGCCAATGTTCATGATTCTCGGCTACTCGCCGGAGCTGACCCAGATCGCCTACCGCATCGGCGACAGCGTCACTAACATCATCAGTCCGATGATGAGCTATTTCGCGCTGATCATCGCCTTTCTGCAGCGCTATGAGCCGAAGGCCGGCATCGGCACGGTGATCTCGGTGATGCTGCCCTATTCGGTGGTCTTCGCTATAGGCTGGAGCATTCTGTTTGCGGTCTGGCTGGTGCTGGGACTGCCGATCGGACCCGGATCGCCGCTGGAGTACATCCAGGCGACGCCCGCGGGCTGAGCGGGCGCACCGGGGACCAAGACAACTCAGATCGTTGCTCCTCGTGCCTGGTCTCAGACCAAAACTCATCTGAGCCAAGTTCAATTTGATCTGGGAACACCGTACTAGCCCGCACTATTCATGAACGTTCATGAATAATGCGCACTAGCGCGATCGCTTGAGTTCCACTAGCTTGGCCGCCTTTCAAGGCGCCCTTTGCAAGATGACCCGTTCCGTCTCATGGATTGCGCTAGGGTTCCTAGCCGGACTTTCCTTGCCAGGATCTTTGCAAGCTGCAGAGGTCTGGAGCGCATCGGCGGGAGAGAGCCGCACGGTTGAAGTTGGATCCGTCAGCGGCAGCAGCCAAATCACTTGGACCGCCAGCGGCGCACTGATGATCGCTGCACTCGCCGACTTGCCGGGCTTCATCGGGACTATGTCGGCAGACCTTGATGGCAACTTGCGGTCTTCCCAGTTCGGCGCGAGGCGGGGCCTGCCTTTGACGATCGAAAGGACCTTATCTTCCAGCCTGGATGGCGCCGTCGTTGTGGGTTTGGAAGAGCGCTTTTCCCAACCGAATCGCGATTTCGTCGGTTTCGTCGACGCGCAAGGCCAGCTGCTTTGGACGTTGCCAGGCGCCGCAAACTCGGCACTACATCTACCCAATGAGATGCTCGTGCTCAGTAGTGGCTCGGCACTGCGGGCCGTTGAGCGGGATTCCGGGACCTTGCGTTGGACTCGCGAACTCTCTGAGTTGGTGCCGTCCACGCACGGCAGCTCGGTCACTGTCGCCTCCACCGCATCCTATCCCCTAATCGCAATCTTCACGCCACGAATATCCGAAACCCGCTACGGACCGCCAGTAATCCTGACCTTGAATCCGGCAAACGGCGAAAAGGTGCATCAGTGGGTGGTCGAGGACGGTCTGGATTTCGCCTATATCCGCTGCCGAATTCAGGAGATCGACGGGGATCTGATCTTGCCCTGGGGCCAGAGCTCCACGTCCGCAGTCATGCACGTAGACCGACGCCAGGGAAGCAACGGGCAACTGGTTTGGCGCAAAGAATTCCTGGACCTCAAGCCTTTCGGGAGTACGTGCGGCTCGGTGGCCAACGAGTCAGCGATTGCTTTCACAGTCCACAGCGGCTTCGATGGTGGTGAATTCATTGGCCTTGACCCAGCTACCGGTAACCAGCGCTGGCGAACGCCGCTACCGATCTTCCGGTCGTCCGAATTGCTGGACGGCGGTGGCAGCACCATCCTGCTCGCGCCAGAGCCGTGGTTCGGTGCAACCGAAGTACCGATCCAGCAGTACCGGGCCAGTGATGGTCAACTGCAATGGCAGCAAACGCTGACGCTGTTTGGCAAACCGGCCGTCAGGATCAACGCAACGGCGATCGAAGTGGCAGGTGCTGTTGGGATTGACAACGTCTTGCACCTTGCGATGTGGCAGCTCGATTCAGCCGATGGCGCGATCACCAAGCAGATCTCGCCCAGCCTGACCGCCAGATTGGCTCTCGCATCTGACGCACGGCTGCTCAACGGAGTCCCCTACCTGCTGGCCGCTGGACTGGGCGAAGGTCAACGAGGAATCAACCTGCGCCGCCTGGACCCGATCGATGGCAGCGAGGTGTGGACACGAACCCTGACCCTCTCCAGCGCAACGGACTCAATCAGCTTTGCGTCACTGCTCAGCGGCCCGAACGATCAGGTCCTCGTGCTGATCACTTATGTACCCGCTGCCCTCGCTGGAACCGAGGTGGTCAGAAGAGATTTGTACAGCATCGATAGCGCGGGCACTCCGATCTTCCATAACGCCTACGATGGCCCACTATCGCAGGGCGGCATACCGTTGGCACACAGCAATGGTGAAGTGAGCTGGAGTCTGACCGAGTGCCTGGATCTGCCCGCATGCACAACCGTGGACACCAACCTCTTGAGGCTACGGGCAGACGGTACGGAGCGCTTCAGAGTGCCCGTGGCGGCGTATGCATACTCCGTGGTGGGTGAGTCGACGCTCGCGATCAGCCAGGACTCCCAACAGCTTGTGTTCAACAACGCCTTGGGCGCTGAACTCTGGCGCGACAGCCCGCAGACCTACGTTTCACTGAATGGACCGGTCGCAGAGTTCAGCGACTACTTCATCTACACCCGCAATCGTCGCTACTACCCACCAAACCCGAACCCCTATGAGGTTCTCGATGTACTGGCCGTAGTCCCGGAAACTGGTGCCGTCCTTTGGTCCGACAGCCCGCCGGGGCCCCCGGGTTCACATACCGAATTCGGCATACCGCTGACGTTGCCGGGTGGGCAGGAGATCCTGGTAGCCACGATAGCTCACGTCCAGCTCAATCCGTCCGATCAGCTTCGTACGCCGCTGTTGGTCAAATACGATGCCCAAAGCGGCCAACGCTTGGCCCACTACGCTCCCGAAGAAGGAGGATCTGACCGTTCGTGGACCCTGGGGGGACCGATCGGAACGGCCGGTGACAGCCTCTGGATGCGCGGCACTCGTTATCACGATGGCTGGGAAGACGCCGAACAACCCCGACATTCGGTCGCCGCTATCGACCGCAACACATTGACCGTCATCTCCGATCATCAACTTGCCAGAGACTTTGATCGCCCCGTGTTCGATCTCGGCAGATTTCGACCAATCACCGTCAATACTGAGAATCGCGCCCTGGTTGAGTCCCGTTCGACCGGACCGGACGGCGTCGTGCAAAGCAGGATTCAAGCGTTCCGCATTGATCCCGACGTCCTGGTAGACCTCAAGATCGATATCGCCCATGCCGAGTCGGTACTGACTGGACTGGGGCCCACTCGCGTTATACAGGTGCGGCTGGTCAACCTTGGGCCGAACGAGGCGATTGATGCCTCCGTTGAGGCCCTATCGCGCTATGGCGACGCCTGGTCCAGGCTCGTGAGCTGCGAACTCAATGGAACAGGCGCGTGCCCGTCCATGCTGGGCACCGACGCGCCCCAGCTGCTATCACTGGGCGCTGGTGCGGAGATGCTGTTGGGCTATGAGGTGTCGGTCCGAGGGTATTTCCCACACCGGCTGTCCGACCCTCGCGAAATCCTGTTTGTGGTCGATCCACCTCCGGGCGTGGGCGATCTAGACCTCGGCGACAACGTGGCCACTGCCGCCGTCCGTCTGGGCGGATTCAGTAACGGTTTCGAGTAGAGCGGCGCCTCGCCAGGCCACAAGTTGGCACTTCGGCCGGATCGGCTGTCGAATTGCGCACGGGGTGCCGGATTGATCTTTTAGGCGGCTCCTTCTAGTGAATGGGGTCAATGGCGGCCCGAGGCCCCGGACGCCACCTTCTCGTCGACGCTGCGCTCGCGAAAGCGGAAAATTCCTACACCACGCAGAGGAAAATGCCTACATACGGCGGGCCGGCGAACTGGCAGGATCAATCCATGGCCACCGCCCGCCACCTCACCGCCCCACCCGGCCAGTTTGGCCACTTTCACTGCACCGCTCGGGTCGTGCAGCAGATGTTCCTGTGCGGGCAGGACAAGCTGAGCGGACGGAACTACGACCACCGCCGAGATTGGATCGTCGATCGCATCGAGGAACTGACGACAATCTTCGCCGTCGACGTGCACAGCTACGCGGTGATGAGCAATCACCTGCATCTGGTGGTCACCGTTGATCCGGGTCGGGCAGCGAACTGGACGGCACTGGAGGTAGCGCAGCGCGCCGCCAGGCTCTATCGCCGCGCCCATGACGATGAGGACTCGTTGCGTTCGCGCGCCAGCAACATGAAGGGCAATCTGGAACGGATCGAAGTGCTGCGCGAACGCCTCGGCTCATTGAGCCACTTCATGGCCGCGCTGAATTATCCGATCGCCCGCGCGGCGAACAAGGAATCGGGCAAGAAGGGTCACTTCTGGGACAAACGCTTCCACTGCCAGCGCCTGGAAGACGAGTCGGCGATTCTCTCAGCGATGACCTACGTCGATCTCAATCCGATCCGCGCCGGCTTGGCTGAGGATCTGCCAAGCAGCGATCACACATCCGCACAGCGGCGCATCGAGCAAATTGCCAACGATCGCCGCAATGCGGCCGATGGACTGGGTCCCATATTCGGCAATCCGAGACAACTGCTGGTCCCGATCAATCAGGCCCAATATCTGGACCTGGTCGACCAAACCGGCCGAGCCCTGCATCCCGGCAAGCGCGGGCGGATAGCAGCGCAGGTGCCACCGATACTGAGGCAGCTGGGACTGAGCGAATCGCAATGGCAGAGGCAGGTCGAGGCCACCGAGCGCTCCTACTGCCGAGCCATTGGCTCGCTGGAGTCGCTGGAGAAACTGGTCGGTGATTGGGGCCAGCTCTGGATCCGGGGATTGAGCTTCGCCAAGGCCAACGCGCAAAACGGCTGAGAAGCCGCCGCGCGTCCAAATCGTCCGGCGAAGGCTGGACGGGCGGCTGTGGGGGGATGCGGGCTGAATCGTTCAGATTTGGCTGAATCCGATGGGGAACTAGAACCGCGCGCCGGGCGTTGCGCCCGACGGCCAGTTGCCCTTCCGAAATTGGGATGTCCGATTGTTGTTGTTGTTGGTTGTTGGATTTTGCCTTTCGCGCGGTTTACGCGGCGACTTGGCTCGTTCTGGGCGGGATTGAGCGGGCGCGCTTGCGCGGAACGACCTCAAGTACATCCGCTGCCCGCCTGCTGGCTGCGATCAGCTCCATTGTCGGGTGGTTTGCACGGCTGGAAGAGCTGGAGGTCAATGCGGCTGGAATGAAGGTACAAACCTTGAGCGGGAAACAAGCGCAAAGCATGCAACGTGTCTTCGGGGAGGTGATCAAGCCGGTCTCCTTAGCGCTGCTGACTGTCCCGGATGAGAGAACCGCGTGCGCCCTCGGTGTGATGCCGGTGGAAGGCGAAAGACCCGAGTTCTTCTTGGATCTGTTGGCGATGATCCGGCGTGAACCTTCTCGCTCGGCTACGTCGATCAAACTTGAGCGAATAGAGGCACAACGCCTGACCTTGGAAGGTGCACTCAAAGCGCATAGCGCCTTTCGGTTGGAGTGAAAGGCGCGGCAATCGCAATCCAATGGGCCCAGCGCCTAGCGATCAAAGTGCTTGGCGATCTGGGGATGCTTGAGGCGAAAGTACAGATCAATCAGCTGTACCCGGTTCCAGCGCCGGGCAATGCGGCGCGGACCGCCGTCGATTGCCGCTTCCAGGTAGTAGCTCAACCAGCGGCCTTCATCATCGGCAAAGACCAGGTCGATATCGGGCATCTCAAAGACCATCCCTTGGTCATCAACAAGCGAGCCGCCGTGACGAGCAACCGCGATACTTAGCGCGTCCAAAAATGCACGGCGCGAGATGTTCATGCTGCGGGCCGCGATCCATAGACGGCGATAGTAGGACGCGCGGCGCAGGGTCAGGATACTGGCTACAACGATCGTTTGGCGGGGTTGCATCGGCGAATCCTCATGCGTTGTGATGGCATGATCATGGCCGTTTGGGGTATTCAGCTTTCTCTCAAAAATCTCTCGCAGACCGCCACGCAATGTGCTGAACTGCGGACAACGCTCGACAGCACACGCCGTGGCCAGTTTGAATCGCTCGCAACGAAGACGATTGGGCGAAGCGCTCTTGTCCTACAAGGAACGTACCGGATGCCTTTGGAATCAGGTGGCCGGTGAGATCTATTGCGCGACCGGCACGGACTTCACCGACGTTCAGCTCTCGAAACTGGCCAGGGGAGCGCCGCACCGAGATCCGGTCCAGCGTGATCGCGGCGTGCGAGAGTATCCCCTTCCAGCCGGTTGCGAGGCCATCGTGCGGTTCTTGACCGACCCTGCAAGCAAGGGATTCATTCTGCCAAGAGAAGAACTGGAGGCAGAGGCCCCGATGCCGGTCCCACACAGCCTTGTAGCGTTCTTTGCCCAGTCAGAGTCGTTCGGGCCAAGCGCGACGGCTCTGATCGGTACGTTCATAATGAATCGCGCCACCCCGCTGGGTGAACAACAATCAAGGCTAAGCGTCGAGGACACAAGCTGTCCCGGATTGCTTGCCTGTGCGCTGAGCGATGCGGTGAAAGAAGTTCACACCGTACCGCACTTCAACGGCTGGGCCGTGCTCTCCCCCGATGGCCATCTTCTAATCGTTCTCCATCACCGAATGCGGCGGGAGAACCGATTGCTCACCGCTCTGGGCGCAACGCCGTCATTGCTGGGAAATGAGCCAGTGGATTCGCTAACGCTTGAGCTGCACTTGCCGTGCGGCAACGAAAACGCCGATACCAAAGCTCCTCCCTGGAGCCCAGTCACCTTGCGCTACCAGCGCAGCGGAAAGAAAAACGTTGCACACGCAACCAAGGCGGGATAGTGATAGAGAGCGCATCGTTTGCACGTCTGTGGCAATCCTACCGGCAGTCAGCCCGCAAGGGTTCAATTATGAGCCTGCGGGAACTGGGCTTGACCACGCTGGGCGGGAGAGCCCGCCTGGGATTTGCCAATCCCCACGGCGCCCGCGAGGCAAACCATGCGCTTTCCCAGTTGCTCACGCGCTTTGCCGCGCTCGGCGATTGGGCGAAAGGGCTTGAGATGGCGCATGATTTGGATGATGAACAACGCGTATTCGCACTAGGGTTACAGTGGTTGGAGGCCGCCGAAGTCGGCCACATCGAGCACATCCGCGAGCTGATTGACAGCGGTTTTCCGGTCAACTTTCAACACCCCGAGACCAAAGACACCGCGCTGCACCGCGCCGCCGGTTGCAATCTGGAAGGCATCGTCGATCTGCTCCTCGCTCATCCCGACATCGACGTACTCATTCGCGATGAGCGAGGCAAGACCGCCTGGGACAACGCGCGCTTTTTCACCCTCAATGACGCCATGGCCGACCGGCTGCTCGAGCGCATCCGCGTGCAAGCCGAGTCCGAGGGTCTTGATTTCTGGTCAGATCATCAGAAATGGATGCGCGAGTGGTTCAAAGCGCCCTGGTTTGCCGCGCTGGATCAGCCACTTGGTGCAGAGCCTGACTAACTGCTAAGCAAAACTTGGCATCCACACCGCACACCGAGGACAGCTGCAACTCCAAACACCCTGATCGATCATTAGTCCCGGCGACGGAAGACACAGGCGACGTTGGCAGCCTTCCCTGATGCCAGATGCCTGTCACCTGTCAGCTAACCACCGGCCGAAGATCCTACGCGAACAGCGAACAGCGTACCCAAAGAACCATCGCACACCCCCCTCACAGAAGGGCATGCAACCTCAGGGCTAAACATTCGCTCCGAACCGATAGCAACGACAGGAACACGAACCGAACGCTCAGAGGTCCCGTCTTCGAACTGACAAATCCCTTCTGATCCGCATATCACGAGGCCTCGCCCTTCGTCCCACTCGAAGTCGTAGACAGTTTCCGGCCCGACAAACCGGCGACCACTGACTTCGAAGTAGCCGGTGGTCTCAGCAAACACCCGCTGGACATCAACCCAAACTCCTGCCAAGTCCGGAATAGACGCAGTTTTTCCAAAGCGATCATCTGGCTCCTGCCAGCTAGCGGTACTTGCTGGTCGCGCCGCCCAGGGTCGCCATGGCGACATGGTCTTCCCGCCACTACCTGGAAGAGAAACCCACACCTGGTTAGGACTGATCACCCACACTTCAGTTGTCTCGTTCAAAGTCGTGAACTCGAGCGAGCTCTCATCACCGCCAGACGGGATAACAGTTGCAAGGCTGCCGACTCCATTCGTGACTCGCCCACCTGCAAAAAACCACTGCGCCCCAGCTTCTACCGCACCACCAATCCACGCCAGTGAGATCAATTCATTATCTGTTCGAAGCGAAAGCGTCGGCGATACTCCCGCGTTGAGCCCAGGTTCTCTCTTCCAAAACCCCGGCTCAAGCGATACTGGATCTTCAGGAACCACCGATCCGATTCCAGACCTTCCCATAAACGTCGTAACGACACTGCAGTTCGCCGGTGAACCTGAATCACAGAGCTCTCTGACGTAGTCGAAGCGCACGCTCTCAACGACCGGTGGAACCGAATCAAGAAAATCGCTACTCGTCAGTGCGACCGAAAAACTCGGCCACGCCCTTCTCGTTGCAGGAGCCGTGGAACAATTCGGATCAGGTGCGCCAACCGTAGCCTGCCCGTAAACAACCACGAGCTCATTGCCCTCAAGATGCATCGACCAATCGTCACCTTCACCGAACAGAGTGCACCCGAGAATCGAAATACCTACAAGCACCATGGATTCGGAGCGAACCGTTTGATCAATTGTGAACTCGTCGGGCAGGAGCTCTTGAGCAAAACCCGGAGAAGCGATACCCATCAAGACACCCAAAAGGATTCTCATGCTAAAACCCTACGCAGTTATCCGGAGGGAGACCCACACGTTGAATGTCGATAATCCCAGATGTTCCATCGATACCGGGATTCGTGACGCCGGCACTAAACGCATAACTCAAAGAGCCCGACGCGCAAGAGTGAAACTTGATCGTCGCCGTTCCGACCTCAGTTGTAGTCGTCGCTGGGAACCCAAACTGCCCGCCAGTCGTCAGATAGATCTTTCCCGTCCATTCTTTCGAAGTCTTATTGTATCTAGCGTACTGAATTGTAAACCACCGATGCGTCGAAGGGACAGTTGCCCCCCCTTGTCCGTGGTGCGTAAACCAACCAGCGAATAGAGCGACTCCAGTGGAACCATCTAGAGCATTAAACGCATCGTCTTCACCCACAGAAATCACGAACCCTTGTCCACTTTCCTGCATTCTAAACCATGACCCCGAAAGTCCCTTTTGCGCTTGTCGGTCGACAGGTGGTGAAGTAGATGGAGGAACATCTACGTCATCTTCTCGGCAACTGGAATTGGGTTCGAGCCTAGCGAACTCGAGTGAGCCGTTTATGGTGATTGGCTGGTTGCCAAATGGAGCGAGCAACGTATCCGTGATTGTGTACTCAAAAACGCCAGAATGACACGATGTGAAATAAATACGTCCACTCCCTTTACTCACCGGCGGATCGGGGTTTAGAACTCCTGCCCGAAACATTGGACCCACTGGGCGGTAGATTTGCACAAGGATTTCGTTCGCATTGATGTCCAGTGGCCCATTGCTTTGCAAGCTGTACCAGCGATGATCTGATGGTGTGCCCGTGAGATCTTTTCCTACATACGTGTACCAAACACCAAAGAAATATGGCTGGGATGACTTCGAAACATCAAAAAAGAATCCTTGTCCTGCGGTTGCGGGCTCGTAAAATAATCCAGACAAACTATTTCTATTCACTTGAAGTTTGTGCACATCTAGCGTTCGTTGCAGTGCATCCGGGCAGTCGAGCCTCGCATATGTCTTACTCGGATCAGTCGGATCATCAAAACGAAAAGGCGCGTTGCTCATAGCGGACTTCAACATCAAAGGATTTAGCCCCTTGTTGAGCTCGGTTGCTCTTTCCTTGGCCATGGCGGCGCATCCAGTGACGATAGGTGAGGCCCAACTCGTTGCATGGCTCGATTGGCCGGTGACTGCCGGTGACGAGCCAAAAATAGTGTTTCGCGCCAAGAAACCGGGTCTGGACGGGGCGGCGACAGTCAAGTGGGTATCGCGACTTGAAATTGGCTCCATGCAGTTTGCTGGGTTCAATTCGCCATTGCAGGTTATATCGGAAGCCGTTTTTGAGGCACCGACAGATATCACGTGCGAGTGGCAAGCAGGATAGGCTATTCGCTTGTTCCCTAGCCCTTCGTTTCCGGCGGCGGCAACGAGAGTTATGCCCCGGCTAGTCAGGTTAAGAATATCGTTGTGGTATACGAGTTCTGACACTACGTTGTCACAGGACGTTCCGGCCGTGGTCGCGGCACTGGCGACATTTCCAAAACTCATGTTAACCACGTCTACCTTGACGCCGGTTGGAGAGTCATGCTGATCCTTGATCCAGCGTAGCGCTTCTTTCACGCCTCCTCTATCAACTTTTGAGACGCCGTTCTCACTTCGAAGTCCAACGTTGATCAGGACTAGATTCACGCCCGGGCTAGATCCGAGGTCAGTGTTCGGTCCTTGGGATGCAACTAGGGCGGCCACTGCGGTGCCATGGTTAACTCCTGGAAAATCTGCGCTCTGCCAACCAGCGCCCTCATTCCTGTTGAGCAGTGGACAGTTCGAGGCCGCGGCTGCGGAGCACGTGGAAGTCAGTGATTGTCTTAGTGTTCCGTTGGGGCATACTCCGGTACTCAAGAAGCATTCTTGTCTTATGATTCTCGCGGCGAAGTCCGGATGCATCGCGTCGAACCCCGAATCAATAATCGCAACCGTGACACCGTCACCACTTAAGGCGGGCGCTCCCGGAAGGGTACTTTGAAGAGCGCGGTTTCAAACGATCGAATTCATGTCATCATCGAAACCAGAGAACGGCGGTGCATAGTCGATACGGACTATTGTCGGATCGGCACTCAACGCCATGAGCCCCGAGGCATTTATTCGAGCCGAAACAAAACCATCGTTGTGGGAAAACCAATCGAAGATGCCTTGAGAGGCAGATCGATTTGCAGGGTTGGCGATTTGAGCAAGAACCGCAGGGTCAGACACGGGTGGCTCGTTGGAAAAAATTGAAAGATCTCTGTCCTGCGCAAAAGTGATTACTACTGGGTGAATCGCTGCTTCACCTTCGACCTCTTCAGTAGCGAAGAACAGTTGATTTAATCTCGGATCGATATTTGCTGCTTCAGCGGAGAAACAGAACGCTAGAAAGAGGCAACTTAACAAAACTGTACGCATAGAAATACCTATAGTTGGCTTTTCGTCAGATTGTAGAGTGTTAGATCCTAGCGAGAGACCGGGAGCTCCGGCCTCTCGCACGCCAAACTGTTACTAAGGAGGGCTGCAGCATGCGCCCGCGTTGCAGCAGCACCAGATAGCGCCACAGCAGGTCATGACTTGGCCGGGTCCACATCCAACTTGGCAACAGCTGCCGCCCTTGGGCATTGAGGGGATGCCGTCACTTGCTGGACATGGGGCCACTTTGGGTAGTTCTCCTAGTTTCGCAATGATTTCAGAGTCCGGAACGATTCGAGTGACCACTTTGACCTGAACAAGGTCCTTCTCGTCATCGACGGCCGTTGTGCTGAATGTCGCGCCTGCATCGTCGTTGGCTACCACAAGCGTTTGAGTTTCCGACTTGAGGACCAATTTGCCATTCTCTGAACTGAAAAGAGCCCACTCCAGTTCCGCGAGGGCGCGGCCCTTCTGATCGACGATTAGTCGTTTCGCAAGCACGTCCAATCGATAGCCAACGCCGCCCTCGACGGCGTTGCTAAGCCGAGCTGGCTGACCAACAACGAGCGTAGCGGAAGGAGTCGCTTGTTCCATCTGGGGGATATCTATCGTGAAACTCAGCTGGACATATTTTGCGGACGGGTCGAAGCCTTGCCCAAGTGCCCCTGTTGAGAGCATGAGGGCGAGAACTCCCAAGAAGAACCTTTTCATGAATTACTCCTAGCATGGGTTGGTGCGATTGCCACAAGTGCGGTCCGTGACGTGGGTATGTGTGCTCAAAGAGGCAATTCTCTCAGTGG
>JAUIFV010000001.1 GCA_030430155.1 Gammaproteobacteria bacterium | reverse complement strand
GCATCGGAGGGCCCACCGTTGCTGACCGTGATCACGTAGGTGCCGGTGCCGTTGACTTCGACGGTGGTCTGGTTGTCGGTCTTGGTCACCGCCAGATCGGCCTGCGGGGTCAGCGTGTCGGAATCGGTGGCGCTGTTGTTGGCCGCCACCGGATCGGTGGTCCCGGCCGCTGCGGCGATGGTCGCGGTGTTGTCCAGCGTCCCCGTCGCTGCCGAAGCTATCGCGCAGGTGGCGCTGAAGGTGGCGGTGGCGCCCACCGGCAGGTTCACCAGCTCGGCGATGTTGCCGCTGCCCGCCGCGGTGCAGGTCGCGCCGCCAGCCGCGGCACAGGTCCAGGTGACCGAGGTGCAAATCGCCGGGAAGGTGTCGGTCACGGTGGCGCCAACCGCGTCGGAAGGTCCGGCCGCATTGCTGGCGACGATGGCGTAGGTCACCGAGGTGCCGGGCACCGCGTTGGTCACGCCGTCATCCTTGGTGATGGACAGATCGTGATCGGGCACCAGGGTGTCGGAATCGGTGGCCGAGTCGTTGGCGGCGTTGGGATCGACCGAGCCGGCCGCCGGGGCGATGGCGGCGGTGTTGTCGAGGGTGCCGGTGGCTGCCGCATCGATGTTGCAGGTGGCGGTGTAGGTGGCGGTGCCGCCCACCGGCAAGTCGATGGTGTCGGCGATGTTGCCGCTTCCGGCAGCCGTACAGGTGCCGCCGCCGGCGCCGACGCAGGTCCAGCTCACCGTAGCGCAGGCGGCCGGGAAGTTGTCGGTCACGATCGCACCGACTGCATCACTGGGACCGGCGGCGTTGCTGGCGACGATGGTGTAAGTCACCGAGGTGCCCGGGGTGGCGCTGGCAACGCCGTCGGTCTTGGTGATGGACAGATCGTGGTTGGGCGTCAGGGTGTCGGAATCGGTGGCGCTGTTGTCGGCCGGATTGAGCTCGGTCACCCCGGCGCCCACCGCCGCGCTGGCGGTGTTGTCCAAGGTGCCGGTGGCCATCATGTCGATGTCGCAGGTGGCGCTGTAGGTGACGCTGCCACCGGCCGGGATATCGGCGCTGTCGGCAATGTCACCGGCAACCGGGCCGGCCGTACAGGAGCCACCACCGGCACCGGCGCAGGTCCAGCTGACCGTGGTGCAAAAGGCCGGGAAGCTGTCGGTCACGCTGCTGCCCGGGGCATCGGAAGGACCGGGATTGCTGACCACGATGGCGTAGGTCACCGAGCCACCGGGGGTCGCGGTGGTCACGCCGTCGTCCTTGCTGACGATCAGATCGGCCTGCGGGGTCAGGGTGTCGCTGTCGCTGGCGCTGTTGTTGCCCGGGTTGGGATCGGTGGCGCCGGCACCCGCGGCGATGGTCGCGGTGTTGTCCAGAGTGCCGGTCGCTGCCGAGTCAATCGTGCAGGTGGCGCTGTAGGTGACGCTGGCGCCCACCGGCAGGTTCACCGAGTCGGCGATATTGCCGCTGCCGGCTGCCGTGCAGCTGCCGCCGCCGGCGCCGACGCAGGTCCAGCTCACCGCGGCGCAGGCTGCGGGGAAGGCGTCGCTGACCGTTGCAGCAACTGCATCACTGGCACCGGCGTTGCTGGCGGTGATCGTGTAGGTCACCGACTGACCCGGGACAGCGCTGGTCACGCCGTCGGTCTTGGTTATGGCCAGATCGGTCTCGGGGGTCAGCGTGTCGGTGTCCGTGGCGCTGTTGTTGCCCGAATTGGGGTCGGTTACCGATGAGGTGATGGTCGCAGTATTGCTCAAGGTGCCGGTGACCGACGCGTCGATCGCGCAGCTGGCGGTGTAGGTGACGCTGGCTCCCGCCGGCAGATTGACCGAGTCGCCGATGTTGCCTGCACCGGCGGCGGTACAGGTGCCGCCCCCGGCGCCCACGCAGGTCCAGGTGCAGCTCAGCGCGCTTGGGAAACTGTCGGAAACGGTTGCGCCCGTTACCGGAGCGGGCCCGGCGTTGCTGCCGGTGATGGTGTAGGTCACCGCAGCTCCGGGAACGGCGCTCGTGACACCGTCGGTCTTGGTGATGGCCAGATCGGCCTGATCCACCACCGTGTCAACGTCGGTGGCCGAGTTGTTCGACATGCTCGGATCAAGCACCCCTGCCGGTGCACTGACCGTGGCGGTGTTGGTGATGCTGCCAGTCGCCGCGGCCGACACCGCACAGCTGGCGGTGTAGCTGACGCTGCCCCCCGCCGGCAAGTTGACCGTATCGCCGATGTTGCCGGCACCGGCGGCGGTGCAGCTACCACCGCCCGCACCGACGCAGGTCCAAGTGCAGGTCAACGATGCCGGGAAGTTGTCGGTTACCGTGGCCCCGGGGGCGTTGCTCACGCCGGCGTTGCTGGCTGTGATGGTGTAGACCAGCGTGCCTCCGGGGACTGCCGAGGTCACCCCATCGGTCTTGGTGATCGACAGGTCGGCCTGCGGGACCAGGTTGTCGAAGTCGGTGGCACTGTTGTTGGCGGGGACAGGGTCAGTTGCAGCACCGCTGACCGTCGCGGTATTGGACAAGGTGCCCGTCGCCGATGGACTGATGCTGCAGGAAGCGGTGTAGGTGACGCTGCCGCCGGCTGGCAGGGTGACCGGGTCATTGATATCACCAGCACCCGCGGCCGTACAAAGCCCTCCCCCTGCGCCTACGCAGGTCCAGGTGCAGGTCAGCGCGGCCGGGAAGCTATCGGCCACCGTGGCGGTGGTATCGCTAGGCCCGGCGTTGCTGGCGGTGATGGTGTAGACCGTGCTTGCGCCGGGAATCGCGTCGCTCATGCCGTCGGTCTTGGTGATGGCCAGATCAGCCTGGGGAGTCACGGTGTTGGTGTCCGTGGCGGAATTGTTGGCTGCGTTCGGGTCGGTGACGCCGCCCGGCGGGGTGATGCTGGCGGTATTGCTCAACATGCCGGAGGCCATGTTCGAAATGCCGCAAACCGCCGTATAGGTGACACTGCCGCCGACCGGGAGATTGACGGCGAAGTCGCCGATATCGCCAGTCCCGCTGGCCGTACAGCTGCCGCCGCCCGCGCCCACGCAGCTCCAGTTGAAGCTGTCGCAGAAAAACGGGGCAGCGTCGAACACCGTCGCCCCCGTCACCGGTTCCGGACCGGCATTGCTCGCGGTGATGGTGTAGGTGGTACTACCGCCCGGAGCCGCTGTGGTGACGCCGTCGGTCTTGGTGATAGCCAGATCGGCGGCGGGGCAGTTGACGCTGCCGGGGGTGGGCAGATCCTGAACATAGCTGGAGGTGACGCGCGCACCGCCACTGCCGTTCGGGCAGCGCTGATTGGATTCCAAATCCTTATTGGCATTGCCGTCCTCATTGATCTGCGCCTGGCCCGGGAGCAGCAAGGCCAACAGTCCGGCGTCATCGGCATCGTTGGTGTCGTAGACCAGGGCATCGATCAGGTTGCTGGTGGTCAGCGCGGTGCCGCTGGGGAAGGCGGTTGCATCGCCCAAGTACAGAGCCACGGCATCAGCACCGTTCTGAAGCGTATTGCTGGGAAAAACCGTTGACGTATTGGCCACCGCCGCATTGCCCAGCACGTAGTAGCCATTGGCATCGGTGACTTCGCCGTCCAGATCGAAAGCCGCGTAGGAGGTATCGCTACTACCGTTGTAGAGGACGATCACCAAGCCATCCAAGGGCGTGCTGCCGTTCCCGCCATCGTAGAGTTCGACGAACTCCAGCATGTCGATGCCGTCCGTGTCGGCATCCACCTCGTTGATCAGGATCGGCGGTATGGCCGTCACCGCAACCGAGTAGCTGTCCACACAGAGCGGGTCGCCGGTACCGTTGTCACCGGCGCGCAGGGTCCAGGTGGAAAGGGCTGAAGCGCCGATGTAGCTGTCCAGGTTTCCGCTATTGGGAAGAAAAGTCCCCGATACCGGGGTACCGGATGGGATAGCGCCCGCGGCCTGATCGAAGATTGTGGTCACCGGCATGATGTCGGCGTTGCCCGACCAGGTGGCGGGCGTGGCCAGGATCTGGTTGCCGCCGGGACCATCGAGGCGGAAGCTGGTCTCGGCGTGAAAGGAATTTCCCGTCAAGGGCGCCGCGCAGGTACCGTCGGTCTTGAACCAATTGATGGACACATCCACATCGGAGACCACCGAGCCGGGCGGGAAATCCATCGCGTCGAAGCTGACCGATCCCAGCGTGGCGCAGTAGGTACCGCAGCCGTCAATTGTGACCAACCCGGGCGGGTTGAAGGTCTTTGTGACGGTCATGGCCATCGCCGTGGTCACCAGCGAGGCCGACGCCAACACCACCATCAGCCCCTGCAATGCGAACTCTGTCCATCCCCTGGCGCGCATCACCTCTCCCCATCAACGCTTGCAAGGACCAGAGGATAACGCGTTGATGGAATTGAACAAATTCCCTCGGCTCAGGTCACAATCGGTCAAGTTTGTGTGCGCGGTCGCCTGGACGACGGGCGCGGCTACCGCGCCAGGGCTGTGCGCACTTCGGCCACGCGATACCGGCTCACAAACGCCGCTGACGACGGGTCATGGAGACGGCGCAGAAGATCGGCTCTATGCAATGTCCTGAGCCACTGCATGAACGGCACGAGTGAGAGAAATCAATGCTTGGCGACACTTACAGGCCACCAACCCGTTGAGTAGCGCCCGATGATCGTAATCCTGCACGGCTGGAGTGACCGCTCATCGTCTTTCAGACGACTCGCCAATCTGATCTCCGCAATGGCCCTGCCCGGCCCGGTAGTGCCGATACTGCTCGGCGACTACGTCAGCATGGACGATGACGTCAATTTCGATGACCTCTCCGATGCCATGCAAAAGGCCTGGAAGGAAAGTGGGCTGCCGACCACACCGAGGTCTATAGATCTGGTTGTGCACAGCACGGGCGCATTGGTGGCGCGCTACTGGATGACTCGCCATTTCACGCCGGAGTCCAACCCGATTCGGCGCCTGCTGATGTTGGCACCGGCCAACTTCGGGTCTCATCTGGCGCATAAGGGCACCAGCTTCCTTGGCCGCGTAGTCAAAGGGTTCAGGTCCAACCGCTTGTTCCATACCGGCGCCAACATTCTGGCGGGCCTGGAACTGGCCAGCCCCTTTACCTGGGAATTGGCCAAAGTGGATCGTTTCGACGCCGACCGTCGCTGGTATGGTCCAGGACGCGTGCTGGCCACGGTCCTGGTCGGCACGGCGGGCTACAGCGGCATCTCGGCTGCAGCCAATGCCGACGGATCTGACGGGACCGTGCTGGTCTCCACCGCGAATCTGAATCCAGCGATGCTGGAACTGGACTTCGTGTCTGATCCACGTGACCCCACACCGCGGCTCACAAGCTCTCAAGGCGTCACAGCATTCTGTCGCTTACCGGGGGACAACCACAGCACAGCCGCTGCAAAGGATCGCGGACCTCGCAACCCCCTGACCGAGTCGCTGATCAAGGCAGCGCTGTCGGTCGAAGACGCCAACTTCCATCAGCACTGCTCAGAACTGGCGCTGCAGAATGCGCAGTTTCGCCGCGAAGAGGGTGGAGAGGCGGCGACACAGGGCTATCAGAATACGGTTTGCTGGGTTTCCGACCAGTATGAGGCGGATGTCGGTGACTATTTCCTCGAAGCCTTCGCCAAGCAAACCAATGCCAACCGCGAAGACCGGCGTCTAACCGGGCTGATTCAAGACAAGGTCCTTACCACCGTGCATACCAATGCGCACAACGCCGCATTTCGCAGCCTGCAGTTCAACTGCGACCGGCTGCAGGATGCGCTCGTTCTGGGCAATCGAAACCTCTACATCGCGATTACCGCCAGCCCAGAGATCGCCGACACTCGCACCGCTGGCTACAGGACTGTCAGCTACAACGACATCGGCAGCATCCAGATCACGCCCAACGAGATGGGAACCGTGTTTGTGCCGGACCGAAGCTTGCTGGTCCGTCTCAAGCTGCTTCGAGAGCAGGTGGACGGATTGGTGCGCTTCAAGCGGGCTTAGTCAGTCGCGACGGGGATCCGTACTCAGCCCAGTTGCACGCCACGAGCAGTTCGAAATCGTAGGGAGTTGGGCTGGCCAGCCCTGGCAACGGACACTCGTGAGTATCCGGGCTAGACTGGCTGCGACCACGCACGGATGCCCGCCATGATCGTCGATGAAAAGGAAGCTTTGGCGCACGACTGTGCGCGTCTGATCCGGGCGGGATTTGCCGACTACAACGCTCGTTTTCGCGGCATCACCCAGCGCGCTCAGGCGCGCTTCGAGGGGCGGGATTGGGCCGGTGAGCGGGACGACGCGATAGCACGGATCGATCTGTACGATTGGTCGGTCAGCGAAACCTCCAAGCTGCTCAAGGCCAAGTTGGGCGATTTTGCCGCTGATCGCGGTGTTTGGGCGGAGATAAAGGCGCATTTCACCGAGCTGGTGATGACCCTGCTGGATCAGGAGCTGAACAAGACCTTCTTCAACACCCTGACCCGGCGATTCTTCAAGACCCGCGGTGTGGATCCGGCGATTGAGTTCGTGGCCCTCGACATCGAGCCCACCGACCGCATCACCCACCCGGTGGCGCGGCTGTCCTTTGCCGCCACTCAGTCCGACAGCGAGCTGTTCGCGCGGGTGTTGGCCGACTTTCGCTTCTCCGTACCCTATGCCGATGCCGCCGGCTGCGCCGAGGCTATCGCCGAGGAGGTGGATCAGCAGCTGCACGACTGGGCCGGCGATCCCAAGGTGCGCGCGGTGGAGCTGCTGGAGACGGTGTTCTACCGCGAGCGTCGCGCCTATCTGGTCGGGCGCATGTTTGGCGAGTCGCGCTTTTGTCCGCTGGTAATCGCCCTGATCCATGATCAAGAGGGGCTCAACGTCGATGCGGTGATGACCTCCCGCGACGACGTGGCGATCCTTTTTGGCTTCACCCGCAGCTATTTCCATGCCGATCTGGAAACCGTGGGCGATGCGGTGGTGTTCCTGCGCACTCTGCTGCCGACCAAGCCGATCAACGAGCTTTACACCGTGGTCGGGCGCGCCAAGCAGGGCAAGACCGAGCGTTACCGGCATTTTTTCAATCACCTCTCCACCCGCGACGAGCGCATCATTGCCGCCGAGGGAGAGCGCGGCATGGTGATGGCGGTGTTCACCCTGCCCAGCTACCCGCTGGTGTTCAAGGTGATCCGAGATCGCTTTGCGCCGCCCAAGAACGTGCTCCGCGAAGAGGTGCTGGCCAAGTACCAATTCGTGTTCAGACACGACCGCGCCGGGCGCCTGGTTGATGCCCAGGAATTCCGCCACATGCGCTTCAGGCGCAAGCAGTTCGACGCGGAGATCCTCACCGATCTGCTGGAAAGCTGTACCAGCAGCATCACCGAGGATGGTGACGAACTGGTGATATCGCACCTGTACTGCGAACGTCGACTGCGACCACTGAATCTGTACCTGCGCGAAGTGGACGACGGATTAGCCCTGCGCGCGGTGCTGGACTACGGCCAAGCCATTCGCGACCTTGCCCTGTCCAACGTGTTTGCTGGCGATTTGCTGCTGAAGAACTTCGGTGTCACCCGTCACGGCCGGGTGATCTTCTACGACTACGACGAGCTTTGCCTGGTCAGCGACTGCCGCTTCCGCGAACTGCCCACGGCACGCAGCGACGATGAGGAGAGCCATTCCGGGGCCTGGTTCTACGTCGGCGAGAACGACATCTTCCCCGAGCAATTCATGGAGTTTCTGGGCCTGCGCCCGGATCTGAAAGCCGCGCTGCTGGAGCGCCACGGCGATCTGTTCACCGCGCAGTGGTGGCTGCAGCTGCAGGAGGCACTCAAAGCCGGAAAGGTCTTCGACATCTCGCCCTATCGCGACGATGTGCGGATCGGACAGCCGATGGACCGCGGTCTGCCGCAGCCGTTCTCGTTTACCGGGGACGAGTAGTCGAGCGGCGCTGCTGTCGTAGGAGCCAGCCCTGCTGATCGCTACTACACGGACCGGCGTCGGTTTTCGGCAAAGCCAAACACCGGATCGTCTGCAGGCAGGCTCCTACGCCAGATAGACAACATCGCCGCGCAGACTTAACGCTGTGTGATATCCGGCAGCCCCGTGGTCAGCCACCAGCGCTTGGCTTCTGGGTCCCATTTCCAGATCTGCCGGTCGACCACCAGCCGCGGCGTCTG
Source organism: Gammaproteobacteria bacterium (assembly GCA_030430155.1). Taxonomy (GTDB): domain Bacteria; phylum Pseudomonadota; class Gammaproteobacteria; order Xanthomonadales; family SZUA-5; genus SZUA-5. The sequence goes on along the minus strand of JAUIFV010000001.1, from coordinate 93,111 downwards.
GGTGTGGACATTGATCACCTCCACTTCCACCGCCTGAGCCACTTTGCCCTCCTCGATCTCCGAGTGCCCACTGGCGCGGTAACCCGCCACCCGGATCTGCTTGAAGCGCTCCCAGTCGGTGCTGCTCAACGGGTGCTTTTCCTTGTACTCCGGGTCAACCATTGCCCAGGCACCCTCGAAGTCACCCCAGCGCACGGAGGATTCGTAGCTCATCAACGTCAGGTCCAACTCGGACGTACGCCGCGCGCCAGAGCAGGCGGCAAGCAGCACAGCGGCGAACAAACAAAGCAACAGGCGGGCAAGTGAGCGTGTCGGGTGCACGGCGATCTCCGGTCGATACTTGAGCTCGATTGTGGTCAGGCGAGAGCGCAACAGCAAGCCTCACCAGCTGAACGAAGGCTGGCGCGCCGACAGCAGCGGCGTTGCGCGTGACAGATTACGTGTAACCATGGCATCGATCCGTTGTCCAACGCTTACTTCGAACAGGTTGCGCGTATGAGCATTCCCAGTTTCAAACTACTTCCCACGGCAGTGCTGATGGTGGCAGTAGCCCTGCTCGCGCTGGGCAGCCCCGCGCACGCCTATCGCTGCGGCTCGAAAGTGGTCAACATCGGTGACAGCGCCTATCAGGTGCGCAAGCGCTGCGGCGAGCCTGAAGACATCGTGCGCCGCTATGTCACCGTCTACCGCAAGATCAACGCAGCCGAGAAGGTCGCGGTGGACATCGAGGTGGAAGAGTGGATCTATGACCGCGGTCGCAACCGGCTGGTCACCATCTTGCGCTTTGCCGACGGCGTGCTGATCGAGGAATGGACCGACGGCTACGGCTCATGACCATCCTCAGCGCGGATTCGGACGGCGCGGTATCAGTCATCGCCCGCACCCGCCACTGGTTGGAGCAGGCGGTGATCGGGCTCAATCTGTGCCCCTTCGCCAAGCTGCCCTACCGGGAAGGCCGGGTCCGCATCGTGGTCAGCGACGCAAGCGATGAGGACGCTCTGCTGCAGGATCTGGCCGACGAGCTGGCGGCGCTGCGCAACGCAGATCCCAAGGAGTGCGAAACCAGCGTGCTGGTGCATCCGCAGGTGCTTGGCGACTTCCTCGACTACAACGACTTCCTCGACGCGGTCGATGCGCTGCTGGAGGCGCTGGGCCTGGACGGCGAGCTGCAGGTGGCCAGCTTCCATCCCGACTATCAGTTCGCCGACACCGCGCCAGACGACATCACCAACTGCAGCAATCGTGCTCCCTATCCCAGCCTGCATCTGTTGCGCGAGGCCAGCGTGGAGAAGGCCGTAGACAGCGTCGGCGATACCGATGCGATTTTCGAGCGGAATATGGGGAGGTTGCGGGAGCTGGGTTGGGCGGGGTGGAAGGCGTTGCTTGGAGGGCAAGGCCAGTAGCCTGTTCCACGCTGCAGGGCCCAGAGTCGAGGGCCCAGGGCCCAGAAACAGCCTCGACCTGCACGCCCATGGCTTCCTGGGCCCTCGCGCCTGGGCCCTGGGCCCTCAGCGCGAAGCGCTGCCTACCATTCAACCTCAGCCATCGAGCAATTCAGCCCCGAGCCAATGCCGAGCAGCGCGACGCGGGTGCCCTTGGCCAGGCGGCCGGATTCCTTAAGCTTGCTCAGCGCGATGGGCACGCTGGCCGGACCGATATTGCCGAACTCGGGGAAGATGGTGAGCACCTTGCGCGGGTCGATGCCGAGCAGGCGTACCAGCTCGTCCGAATGCACCCGGCTGACCTGATGGATGACGAACTCGTCCATCTCGCCAATCACCCAGCCGAAGGCCACCTTGGCGGCCTGGAAGGTCTTGCCGGCCAGCTTCAGACCTTCGACCAGCAGGGTCTTGGTGTCGGTGATCATCCGATCCAAGTTGCCGCGGCACAGCCGCGAAAACTGGGTGGCGGCGCGGGTGACGCTGCCCTTGTAGGCGTGACCTTCCGGAACCAGATCGCGGCGACCCAGGATCATCGCTGCGCCGCCGGAGCCCAGGGTCAGCGAGGCGAACTCGCCGCGGAATTCCTCTTCGGTGATGTCCGGGCGCAGCATGCGCTCGATGGTGCGTTCGGTGATCATTCGTGAATTTTCACCATCAACGATCAGCGCGTACTCGATATCGCCTCTTTCGATCATCCGCGCGGCGATGTCCATGCCGTTGAGAAAGGCCAAACAGGCGTTGCCAACGTCGAAATTCTGGCAGTCATCGGCCAGCCGCAAATTGCCGTGGATGATGCTGGCGGTGCTCGGCTCCAGATAGTCGCGGCACACCGAGGTGTTGATCAAGATGCCCAATTTCTCGCGCGCGATGCCGGTCTCGGCAATCACCTTCTCAGCGGCCATGGTGGCGGCATCACTGGGTGGCGTGTCCTCATCGTAGACGTGGCGGGCGGTGATCCCGGCCAGATCCTCAAGCAGATTGCCCTTCATGCCCAACCGATCCAGCGTGGGCTTGAGCCGCTGGTTGATCTCGGCCGAAGTCAGCCGATGCGGAGCATCGACGTGGGTAACTCCGGCGATGGCGACATGTTCGAAGCGCATTCAGGGCACTCTAGCAGAACGATAGGGCCGGACACCGTAGCGATTTTGCTGCGGAGCGGCAAGGGGTATGGCCGCCGCCGGCGGCCATTAGGGCCCAGGGCAAGAGGGCCCAGGGCCCAGAGATGCCCCACCTGGCTCTACTGGGCCCTGTGCCCTGGGCCCTGGGCCCTCACTCGGCCCTTTTCAAACCGCATCTTCCCCCCCTCAGCCGTCACCCGAATCGTCTCCCCAGCGGCAAACTCACCCTCCAAGATCAGCTTTGCCAACGGGTTCTCGATCAGGCTTTGCACCGCGCGCTTCAACGGGCGGGCGCCGTAGACCGGGTCGTAGCCGTAGTTGCCGAGGAAATCCAGGGCCGAGTCGGTGATCTGAATGTTCAGCTCGCGATCGGCCAGACGTTTCTCCAGATGACGCATCTGCAGCTGGGCGATGGCGCGGATCTGCTCCTTCTCCAGCGGGTGGAAGACCACCAGCTCATCCAGCCGGTTGATGAACTCGGGGCGGAAGTGGCCCTGCACGATGTCCAGCACCGCATTCTTCATCCGCGCGTAGTTGTCCTCGCCGTGCAGCTCCTGGATCACCTGCGAGCCGAGGTTGCTGGTCATCACGATGACGCAGTTGCGGAAGTCCACGGTGCGGCCCTGGCCGTCGGTGAGGCGGCCGTCGTCGAGCACCTGCAGCAGCACGTTGAAGACGTCGGTGTGGGCCTTCTCCACCTCGTCGAGCAGGATCACCGAATAGGGCCGTCGGCGCACCGCCTCGGTCAGGTAGCCGCCTTCCTCATAGCCGACGTAGCCTGGGGGCGCACCGATCAGCCGGCTCACCGAGTGCTTCTCCATGAATTCGCTCATGTCGATGCGCACCATCGCCTCTTCGGTGTCGAACAAGAACACCGCCAGGGCCTTGCACAGCTCGGTCTTGCCGACGCCGGTGGGCCCTAGGAACAAAAAAGAGCCGTTCGGCCGGTTGGGATCAGAGAGCCCGGCGCGGGAGCGGCGGATGGCGTCGGAGACTGCTCGCACCGCCTCTTCCTGGCCGACCACCCGGGCCGCCAACTCGGATTCCATGCGCAGCAGCTTGTCGCGCTCGCCCTCGAGCATCTTGCTCACCGGAATCCCGGTCCAGCGGCTGACCACTTCGGCGATCTCCTCGCCGGTGACCTTGTTGGTGAGCAGCTTGAACTCGCTCTGGTCGGCGCTTTGCGCCGCAGCCAGCTGCCGCTCCAGCTCGGGGATGGTGCCGTATTGCAGCTCGCTCATCCGCGCCATGTCCTGACGCCGGCGGGCGCTGTCGAATTCCTGCTTGGCCGCCTCGAGCTTTTCGCGGATGGTCGATTCGCCGCTGACCGCGGCCTTCTCCGCGTTCCAGATCTCCTCCAGATCGGCGTACTCGCGATCCAGCTTGTCGATATCGGTCTCCAGCGCAGCCAGCCGCGCCTTGGAGGCCTCGTCGCTTTCCTTCTTCAGGTGCTCACGCTGCATCTTCAGCTGGATCAGGCGGCGCTCGATGCGGTCCAGCTCCTCGGGCTTGCTGTCCATCTCCATGCGGATCCGGCTGGCCGCCTCGTCCATCAGATCGATGGCCTTGTCCGGCAGTTGGCGGTCGGAGATATAGCGATGCGACAGCGTGGCCGCGGCAACGATCGCCGGATCGGTGATCTCCACCTTGTGGTGCATGGCGTAGCGTTCTTTCAAGCCCCGCAGGATGGCGATGGTGTCCTCAACGCTGGGCTCGCCCACCATGACCTTCTGGAAGCGCCGCTCCAGCGCGGCGTCCTTTTCCACGTACTGGCGGTATTCATCCAGGGTGGTGGCGCCGATGCAGTGCAGCTCGCCGCGCGCCAGCGCGGGCTTGAGCATGTTGCCGGCATCCATCGAGCCCTCGGCCTTGCCGGCGCCGACCATGGTGTGCAGTTCGTCGATGAACAGAATCACCTGACCTTCCTGCTTGGCCAGATCGTTGAGCACGCCCTTGAGGCGCTCTTCAAATTCGCCGCGGAACTTGGCCCCGGCAATCAGCGCGCCCATGTCCAAAGACAGCACCCGGCGACCGCGCAGGCCTTCGGGGACCTCGCCGTTGACCACCCGCTGCGCCAGCCCCTCGACGATGGCGGTCTTGCCCACGCCGGGCTCGCCGATCAGCACCGGGTTGTTTTTGGTGCGCCGCTGCAGCACCTGGATCACCCGACGGATCTCCTCATCGCGGCCGATCACCGGATCCAGCTTGCCGCTCTCGGCGCGCTCGGTCAGGTCGATGGTGTATTTCTCCAGCGCCTGGCGCTGCTCCTCGGCATTCGGATCGGAGACCTTCTCACCGCCGCGCACCGCGTCGATGGCGCGCTCGAAGGTCGGCTTGTCGACGCCGGCGGCGCGCAGCAGCTTGCCTTCCTCGCCCTTGTCGTCGAGCACGGCAAGCACGAACAGCTCGCTGGCGATGTATTGATCGCCGCGCTTCTGGGCCAGCTTGTCGGTGAGTAACAGCAGCCGGTTGAGGTCGTTGGAAACCGACAGATTGCCCTCGTTGCCCTTCACCGTCGGCAGCTGGTCCAGCCGCGCACCGAGCTGCGCGCGCAGGCTGGGTAGATTGGCGCCGGCCTGGGTCAGCAGCGGCCCCGCCGAGCCACCTTGCTGGTCGATCATTGCGATCAGCAAGTGCACCGGTTCGATCATGTTCTGGTCGCGTCCCACCGCCAGCGACTGGGCGTCGCCCAGGGCCTGCTGAAAGCGCGAAGTCAGTTTGTCCATACGCATTGGACGACTCCCTAAAAATGTTATGGCGGCGTTAATCCGCAGATGACACTGAGGTGAGGGCGGAGGCAGTCCGGTTCAAGGTGAACGCGCTGATTCACGGTTAGACTGCGCTCATCTGTCTTCGCCATGGCGTCGATGCAAGCTGACCTCAACCCGATCCGCTATCGCGGCCCGCGCATGCCCGAGGAGTTGCGGCCGTGGCTGAATCCCGCCCACGAACTGGTCTGGGAGGACGCCGAAGTACTACCACTGTCGGCGCTAGGCGACGAAGTGGTGCTGGGTAGAGGCTGGCTGGCCGAACAGCCTTGCCGTTACCGCCTCGACTACCTGGCCCAGTCGATCCGCCTGCGGCTGGATGCGGATCTGGAGTGTTTGATCAGCGACGACGGCGAAACGGTGGATCTGATATCGGCCGAGTCGGCCGATCTGGCCGCGCTGCTGGGCCCGCCGCTGCTGCTGGCTCAGGCCAGGCGTGGCCGTCACGCGGTGCATGCCTCGGCGGCGATGGCGCCCAACGGTAAAACCATGCTGTTCACGGCGCCATCCGGTAGCGGCAAATCCACCTTGGCCAGGGTCGCCGAAGCGATAGGCTGGCGGCGCCTGGCCGACGATCTGATTCCGCTCGATGCTCGGGCGCGACTGCACCCGCGCTTTCCGCAGCTGAAGCTGGGGCCGTGGCCGCTGCCGCTGCCGGCGCAGGTGCGGCTGGACGGTTTGGTCATGGTCGACCGCGCACCGAGCGCGGCCCTCAGAGCGCTGAGCGTGATGGAGATGGCTCGGCTGCTGCTGGCTGCAAGCGTGGGCACCAGGATGTACAGTGCGGCGATGTGCGGTGAACACCTGCAATGGGCAACCAGCGTGGCCGGTCGGCTGGGTCCGGGCCGCGGCTGGGCGCTGACCCTGGCCGAGCATCCGGCAGCGCCCGAGCAGGCGGCTGAGCAGGCGCTGGCGCGGCTGCTGGAGACCGCCGGGTGAGCGCGCCCGGCTACCTGGAGCTGGCATGGCGACTGCTGCGGGTGCGCTGGCGGCTGCGCACTCGCGGCTTTGCTGCGCTGGCCGAGCCCAGCCTGAGCGCCCCGCTCGGTATCGATTGGCGCTATGGCCCGCTGGTCGATGCTCGGCTGCGGCGGCTGACGCGACGGATCCCGGCCAGCACCTGCCTGCACCGCGCCCTGGCACTGATCGACGCCGCCGCGGCACGCGGCTTGCAGGCGCGGTTGGTGCTCGGTGCACAGCGCAGCGGCGGCCAAAGTCGCGCCCATGCCTGGGTGCAGATGGGTACCCAGGTGCTCGGCGAAACCCAGCGCGAAGGACTGGCCTACCGCGCCTTTCCACCGCCGACCATAGAGCGCTGAGCGTGGCCTCGGGCTGCTTTGAACTGGTTCCCGGCGTGGTCTGGCAAAGTGTCGACGACGGCGTGATGCTGCTCGACGTGGCCAAGGGGCAGTATTACGAACTCAACCCCAGCGGGGCGCGAATGTTCGAGCTGGTGCTCAATCAGCCCAGCCTGGACAACGTCGAGCGTGAGCTGCTCGCCGAGTTCCGCGTCGGCAGCGAACAGATCAAGCCAGATCTGTTGGAGCTGCTACAGACGTTGCTGGAAGCGAATCTGATCCGGCCGGTGCAGTCAGCGGAATCTCCACCGTAAAGGCGCTGCCCTGGCCCGGCGTGCTTTCGACGCTGATCCTGCCACCCAGGCGCGCGTGAACCAGATTGAATGCGGTCTGTAGTCCCAAGCCGATGCTGCCGCTGCCGCGGCGGGTGGTGTAGAAGGGCTCGAATATGTGCGCCAGATCGGCCGCCTCGATACCCTTGCCGTCGTCGCTGAACACGATCCGCACCTTGTTACCGGCAATTAGCCGCGCCTGCAGGTGCATTTGACCCTGATCGGTGTCGGCATAGGCATGCTCGACGGCGTTGTGGCAGAGGCAGTTGATGACCTGTCCCAGGCTGCCCGGATAGCTGTCCATGTGCACGCCCTGCGGGCAGTCCACAATCAGCTCGATGGGCCGGCCGCGCCAGGATGGACGCAGGTGCTCGGCCAATCCCTCCAGCCGCTCGGCCAGATCGAAACCGGCGCGCTCTTCGCGGCTGCGGTCCAGCGAGAGCTGCTTGAAGCTGCGCACCAGCTGCGCGGCGCGAGTGAGATTGCTGGCTATCAGCGCCTGCGCCTGGGTCGCGGTTTGCAGATAGTCGTTCAGATCCTGCTGGCGCAGACTCTTCGCGCTGACCCGCTGCTTGAGCGCCTCGGTCTGATCATGGGCCAGACTGGCAGCGGTCAGCGCGGTGCCCAGCGGGGTATTGATCTCGTGCGCCACGCCGGCGACCAGCTGGCCTAGCGAGGCCAGCTTCTCCGCCTCGACCAGCTGTTGCTGGGTTTCCTGCAGCTGTTCCAGGGCGGATTCCGCGCGCTGCTTGGCGGCATACAGCTGCTCGGTGCGCGATTCCACCAGCAGCGCCAACTCCTGCTGATGGCTGCGCAGCCGCGCGGTCTTCCAGCGGTAGCCGGCAAACAGCGCCAGCGCCGCCGCCAGGGCCACCAGGGCGGCAAACCATGGCGTTTGCCAGTAGGCTGGCAGCACCCGGATCGGCAGCAGCAGCGGCTGCTGCACAAACTCGCCGACCCGATTGCTGCCCAGTACTTCCAGCTGGTAGTCGCCCGGCCATAGGTTGTTGTAGCTGGCCAAACGACGCCCTGCGTCCGCTTCGGTCCATTCTTCGTCGAAGCCGCGCAGTCGATAGCGGTAGCGATTGCGCAACGGCGCGGAGTAGTCCAGCGCAGCGAATTCGATCTGCATCCCGCGGTTATCGGGATCAATCACCAGACCGTCGCCGTACTCTCCAGGGACGCGGATCTGCCCGTCCACACGCAGCTCGCTGATCACCAGCGGTGGACGATAGCGCCAGGGTTGAAAGCGACCTGGATCTACCAGCATCAGGCCGTTGCTGCCGCCAAACAGCAGCAGACCCGCCCTTGTCGCGGTGTAGGAGCGGTACCAGCCCGTACCCAGATCCGCGCCGTCGGCACGGGTGAGCTCGTGTACCAGATCTGTGGCCGGATCATAAAGGTGGTGGTGAGTCCAGATTCGCCCCCGTGCGTCCTCAAGCAGGTTCGCTCCGAAAGGTTCGACGGGCGTTCCCGGAACGTGTGCCACGCGCTGCACTTCGGCACCCCTGGAGCTGAATTGGTGCAGCTGTAGCAATCCGTTGTTGGTATCGATCCACAGCTGTTGCCGGCTGTCGATCAACAAACCGACCACCGTGGCATGGAGCAGCTCGCGGTCCGCGTCGTTGGCACCGGGTACTTCGTCCAGCGTTTCACCTCCCGGCTCGACGGTGTACAGCCCGCTAGCCGCGCCCACCCACAGGCGGCCATCGGCGCCCTGCGCCAGCGCGTTGATGTCGGTGCTGTCGCGAGCACCCTGACGGTCTGGGATGCTGCGGATCTGGTCGTCAGCCTGCGACCAGCGCATCAGTCCGGCGTTGCTGCCTATCCACAAATCGCCACTTTGATCGGGCAGCAGCCGGCGCACAGTGTTGCCGCTAAGTCCCTGGGCGGTGGGGTAGCGACGAAAGCGCTGACCTTGCGAATCGAAGCGGTGCAGATCGGCCAGAGTGCTCACCCAAACCGCGCCATCGGCGGTCTGTGCCATGCTCAGGATCATCGGATGACTCAGTGCGTCCGGATCGCCAGCGTCAGCGCGCCAGCCGCCAACGCGCCCGAGTTCCGGGTCGAGCACATCCACACCACTTTCGCGCGTACCCACCCAGATCTCGCCGCTGGCCAGCTCCAGTACCGTCTGCACCGAGGGCGAACTCAGCGATTGCGGGCGATTGGGGCTGTGGTGAATCACCCGTATCGCCTGATTACTGGGGTCGTGCCGCTGCAGCCCGCCGCCGTAGCCGCCGATCCATACGTGCCCAGCCTGATCGAGCAGCATGGTGCGCACCTGCGCGTGACTCAGGCTGGAGGCGATGGAAGGATCCGGCTTTAGTTGCCGCAGCAGACGCCCGCTCTGCGCATCGATCACCATGATCCCGCCGAATCCGCCCATCCACAGCTCGTCTACGGTGGGTTGCAACATCGCCAGCGAATAGAAGGCGATGCCGAAGTTTGAATCGGCGCCGGCTGGGATGACGCGCAGGTTGCTGCCGTCGGCATTGAGCAGGAAGCTGCCAATCTGCGCGGTCCCGACGCCGATGCGGCCATCCTCGAGCAGCCGCAGGCTGAGGATCTGTACGCCGCGCAGTGACCGAGCTGGCAGATCCCCGATCACCCGTTCGAAGCGCTCGGCGCCCGGCGGGCGTCGACTCAAGCCGTTCCAGGCGCCAACCCACAGCGCACCGCTGCGGTCGATCAGCAGGGCCAGGATGCGATCGTCCAGCACCGTGCCTTCATCGCCCAGGCGCTGCGGTTGGCGCTGGATCTGCCTACTGGAAGGGTCGTAGTAGTTGAGCCCTTCGCGGGTGCCTATCCAAATCCGCCCGTCGGCGTCTTCAGCCAGGGCGCGGATGTTGTCGTGGGACAGACTGGCCGCGTTGTCGGGATCATGGCGAAAGACCGCAAAGCGCTCGGTCAGCGGGTCGAACTGCCACAATCCATCGGCATCGGTGCCCATCCACAGCCGACCGTCGGCAGCGACCAACAGGGTGCGCACGAAGACCCCTCGAACCTCGCCGTCGCTGCCGGGCTGTAGATCGAAACGGCGGAATCGGTAGCCGTCGTAGCGCACCAGCCCGCTCGGCGTGCCGATCCAGAGCAGACCGCTGTGGTCCTGCGCCAGCGCAGTGATGTTGTTGTCCGGCACCGATTCGGCGTCGCCGACGGTTTCGAAGTAGGCATCGCCAAGGCGGCACAGCGCGCAGTCGGAGCGGCCCGTAGCCCAGCCAGCCGGCGCCAGCAGCAAGCTGCAAATGAGCACCAGCAGCATTGGCCAGCGCGGAGTCCCCATGGCGCCATCTTATCCGCGGAAAGACCAGGTAGACACAGGCAGATCGAGCCGCTTGCGCAACTCCGCTCATTTTCACCCGCGCTTTGGCACCATGTAGGCCACTTTGTGCGGAGCATCGACTATGGCAGCGAAACTGGTATTGGGCGCCAACCGCGGGATTGGACTGGCGGTGGTGGAGCAGCTGTGCGCCGCTGGTCATCAGGTGATTGCGACCTGCCGCGGCGAACGCGGCGGGTTGGAGCAAACCGGTGCGACGGTGATCGATGGCATCGACCTGAGTGAGAAGGACGATCGGCAGCGCCTGGGTGCCGAACTGCGCACCACGACGCCGGATTGGATCCTGGTCAACGCCGGGGTACTCGGCAGCGAGCAGCTGGGCGCTATCGACGGCGACGCCGCGCAGAGCATACGCCGCCAGTTCGAAATCAACGCCTTGGCACCGCTGCTGACCATCCAGGCCCTGTGCCCGCTGCTGGCGGTGGGCAGCCGGGTCGGCATCCTGACCAGCCGCATGGGCTCAATCAGCGACAACGGCTCCGGCGGCTACTACGGCTACCGCATGAGCAAGGCGGCGGTGAACGCGATGGGCCGCTCACTGGCCATGGATCTACGCGATCAGGGCGTCGCCGTGGCCCTGCTGCATCCTGGATTCGTTCGCACCCGGATGACCGGCGGTCAGGGCGAGATCGAGCCGGCGCAGGCGGCCCAGGGATTGATCGCGCGGATGGACGCGCTGGATATCGCCAGCACGGGGCGGTTCTGGCATGCCAATGGTCAGGAGTTGCCTTGGTAGAGGGCTGAGGGCCCAGGGCAACGGGTTTTAGGGCACAGGGCCCAGGGCTTAGGGCCCAGGAGATCAAGAGCTCGGCGCATTGGAGGGATTCCTTGGACTACGTGTCAGCGTCGTCCTCCTGTTCCTCCATGGGGAAGAATCTGTAGCCACGTCCGCCCAGTCGCTTCCACCAAGCGATGCGTGAGATCTGCTCGGCGTAGACTTTCGGCTCAGGGGGGTCGTCGCTATCGATCATGGCGTCGAGCAGATCCGAGTCAGCTCGGATCAGTGCCACTGCTGCCATTTCTGCATCATCCTCGTCGGCGGCGCGCACGTTGCGATTGGTGTAGAAACCAAGCAACTGCGGATCGCCATCCATCTCAATGAGGAGATTTTCGCCGCGGAGCAGCACGCGGTATTTCGGCATGAATCGAATCCAGCCTGAGGCAAAGTGAGCCGAGAAAATGGCCCAAGTCTTCGCCACACGCAACCGAATGACGGGCTCAGGGCGCAGGGCCGTGCAGATCAGGAGCGCGCGATGCCGGCTCTTCTGGGCCCTGGGCCCTAAGCCCTGGGCCCTCCAAACCTAATGCGCCTCTCGCTTGCTCCCCGCAAGCAACAGCGAACTCGGCGCGCGCCAGGGTAGGTGCCGGCGCAGCCAGCTGCGCACGCATACCTCCACTCCCAGTCCGCGGTTGAGCGCGGCGCGCTGCGAGAAGGGCAGCGGTTCGAAGACCGCCAGCGCGGTGGCTCCGGCGCGTCCGGCCAGCACTGCCGCCACCGCAGCCGCGGTGAACCCACCGACGATGATGCGCTCGGGCTGCAGACGCCGGATCAACCGACGCAGCCACCATAGCCCGCCCGGTCCGCGGCCCCACCAGCTGCGCGAGGCCGGCATCAGTTCCGCGCCAGCGGTGTCTACGTCGCTCAGTGTGGGGGCCAGCAGCACCACCGCATCCTCACCCTGATTGCGCAGCCGTTGGGCCAGGCTGCGGGCCGGTTCCAGCTCGCTGGGGCTGCCCACACAAAGCAGGGTCAACCGCAGCGCCGCTGGCGGCGCCGTGGCGCTGTCATTCAACTCGGGATCGCTGGCGGGGTGAGTAGGCATAGCGGCTTCCTCGTATGCTACTTGAGGACCGCCGCCGCGCTCAAAGGTTCCGGTCAAGCGAGCCTGCGGGTGGCGGTACCCAATCATCGCCCCAGAACGCCTACTGGCGCCGAGTCACAGGTCCCACTATGGCCAACACTGCTGGCGCGGGACATCGACGCCCAGCTCAGGCCCCGCTGCGACCGGCAAGCGTACGCAGCAACTGGCGCGAGGAGCAATCTCGCGGCAGCGCAGCGGACCAGGTCGCAGCCATGCTGCCGCTGAGCGGACTGTCTTCGTCGCCCAGCGCGATCAGCTGACCGGGATAGCCGCGAGCGCGCAATTTGTAGGCCATTGAACGCCCCTCGGGCGCACTTTGCAAATCGAAGAGCAACGCTGGCGGCGCATCCTCATAGAGCTCGCTGAGCACCTTCGAGTCCGCCGCGTAGTGGCTCAAGCCGATGCCGCGGGCGCCGAGCTGGGCGATCCACTCCTCGGCGTAGTCGTGGTCGTCGCTGATAATTCCGACTGGACCGCGAAAACCCGGCGAAGTGATCTCACCGCTGGGTTCGTCCTGGCGCCCGGCCAGCGAGATCAGCAATCGATGCCGGCCTTGGCTATCGCGCTGTTCCAACACGCGGCCGCGATAACGATGTGCGCAACGACCCAGCCCGAACAGCGCGTAGGCCAAAGGCTCGTCGTCTATCGCGGGTATGCGCTGCTCCCAGAGCAGCTCGGCCTGGCGCAGATCGAAGTCGTCGGCGTCGCTGAGCAGCTGCAATTGGGCAAACTGTCCGTCCCAACGCAGTATCCCCTCGACCTCGCTGCGGCTGCGCAGCAGGGTCACCCAAAGGCCGTAGTGGAATGTCTCCGACGCCGCGCCGGCGATGACGCGCAGCGGCTCAGCGCTGCGCTGCTGCAGTCGCAGGCTGAGTCCAACACCGCGCGCTTCGACTTGCGCTGCCACGCTGGCGTAAAGCTCGGCGGAGAGCTCGTCCATCGCCATTTGCGAGCTGCCGCCGCCGCTGTGTTCGTTGATGCGGCTTACCGCGCGGTTCAGTGCGGCGCGGATCTTGTCGACCCGGCCGACGGCTTGCTTGAGCAGCTCGGCGCACCGTGCTCGCCCGCCATGTTCGGTCGGCAGTTCCAGCAGCGCGGTGGTGGCGCGCTCGACGTCGGCCAGCGCGCCGCGCAGGCGCTGATCGTAGAGCTGATTGCAGGCGGTCAGTTCGGCCGCCTTGGCATTGGCCCCATCGCGGGCCTGCTCCAGGCTGATCCGCTGTTGGCGCAGCTCGCGCAGCTGCTTGCCCTGCTCGTAGCTGCGCAGCTTGGCGTCCTGGGCATTCTGCTGCCAATCGCGCTCCCGCTCGACGCCGCTGCGGACGTCGATGAGCACCACATGGACCTGATTCTGCTCGGCGACCAGATGCACATCGGCATTGTGCCCCCCGCCCAGATCCAGCTGGCTCAGCCGGGTCCCGCCCAACCGCGACTGACCGATGCACAGCTCCTTGAAGCGGCGCTGCAGCAGCTCATCCTCCGCATCGGCGATCCCGAAGGCGGCGAGCTCGCCGCTCCGGCCTAGCAGCTGCCAGTCGCCGTCGAAGCTGAGCACGGCTGTCGGCGCCGGGGCGATGGCTTCGCGCTGCAGATAGCGCTGCACCGCATCGGGCAGCGCACTCATGGCAGGCGCTCGGCAAGCGCGGTGAAGGCCTCTTCCACGCTCTCACCGCTTAGGGCACTGGTTTCAAACACCGGCATGCGTTCGCGCAGCTCGGCGAGCTGACTGGGCGCCACCTCCCACTGCTCAAACAGATCGAACTTGTTCACCAGCAGGACCGCGGCCACCTCGCCGATCTCCTCGCGGGCGTGACGCAGCAGCTGCATCGCACTGAGCACGGTGGGCGCGCGGGTGCCATCGGCCACCATCACCAGTCCGGTGCTGCCGCGCACATAGGTCAGCTTCAGGGTGTCCAGGGAATCCTTGCCGGCGATGTCCCACAGCACCATCTTGACCCGACGCTCGGCGAGCTGGACCAGCTTGGTGTCGGTCTTGACGCCGACCGTGGTCAGATATTTGTCGGAAAAGGTATTGGCGATGTAGCGGGCCACCAGCGAGGTCTTGCCGACCCCGAAATCGCCCAGCATGCACACTTTGCGCACCACATCAGCCATTGGCGCTAGCCCGCGTTATTGCCTGGTTGAAGCGGCTGGCACTGCGCATCATGGGCGCAGCGCCTGACACGGAAGCCGGTCACTGCCGCACTACGCTCAAAGGGCTCCCGCATCGCGCAGTGCCTGACGGGCAATGTCCATTCGAGCGCCTCGCACCACATCCCAGCTTTCGTCGGACACATTGACCGCGTAGACATAGTGCGAACCCGGCTTGCGCACCGCACCCACCAGCCAGCCGATCCAGCGTCCATCGTGGGCCAGACAGCCGCCGGTCTTGCCCCACCAGCGCCAGTCCTGACCCTGCTCGATCACCAACGAGTCGGTAATCGCCCTGGCGTGTTCGGCCTTGACCCCCAGCTCGCCGCGCTCCAGCGCGGCCAGGAATCGGATCTGCTCGATGGCCGAAATGCGCAGCGAGCTGCCCAGCCAGAACTGATCGACGCCGCCGCCGGTGTTCTGATTGCCGTAGTTGAAACGGCGCAGCCAGCTGGCGTAGCTGCTCATGCCGACCTTGCGCGCCAGCGCCTGGAAGTACCACACCGTGGATTGCTTCAGCGCTGAGGACAAATCCTGCGAGCGCGGCCAGGAATCCGGCCACCAGGGTTGCAGCGGATCACGAACGATATCGTAGCCGGCGCCGTTGCGACTGAGGCTGATCGCCCCGGTTTCCAATCCAATCAGCGCATTGGGCAGCTTGAAGGTGGAGCAAGGAGTGTAGCGGGTGGGCGCTCGCGCGCTATTCCACTGCCACTGCTCGCCGCTGCTCAGGCTGTAGACCAGCGCAGTGCGATCGGCGGCGGCAATCTCGCCGGCCTGGGTGATGGTTGCAGCCAGCGCAAGCAGCGCGGCTACGGCAAGACAGAGCATTCCACGTGCCATGGTGTGCACCTCCCCAAGGTGAACGAGTCCCTATGGTGCCGCGAATCGACGCTGGCGGCTATGGCTGTAGCCGCGTCGCTGTCAATTGCGTGCTATCAGGTTTACGGCAAGCGGGCTGATTTGGTGCCAAGGACTAGGGACTCCCTGAACAATGCACGTGGCCGCGACGGCACCTGAGAAGTTTGCCAGTAAGGCGGGCGTCGCAGGTCATAGCCTGCGCTCTGAGCAAGACGTCCAACGCAGCTGGCGGGCTTCTCAGGCGTCGTCCCGAAGGGTTGCGGCCCAAATCGCCTGCTGCGGCGTTGCAGCCCTCGGGCATAGAATGACTATGCCTTTCGGGACTGCGCCTACCAGCAGACGATTTGGACTCGCAACGCGGCTCACGTGCATTGTTCAGGGAGTCCCTAGCCTAGTTCCAGTAGCCAGTTCCAGTAGCCAGGAAGAGCAAGAGCGCCGCGCGATGACAGACACTCGCGCATCTGAGCGGACCGGTTAACTGCTTCAACTCGTACGAAGCCAAACGCGCCGCATGCCGGGACCAGACTGGCCAGCCGCCTACTAACGCTTGCGAACAATGCCGGCCCGCGGCGCTCTTGCTCTTCCTGGCTACTGGAACTGGCTACTGGAACTGATCTACCGGCTAGACTGTTGCGCATGGACGGCTTGGAAATCGCCGAGGGTGTGCTGCTGCCGTGGTCGGCACTGACCGAGCGCGCGGTGCGTTCGCCTGGACCCGGCGGGCAGAATGTGAACAAAGTGGCGACAGCGATAGAGCTGCGCGCCGACTTGGGTGCGCTGGAAGGCCTGAGTGAGGCGGCACGACTGCGTCTGCAGCAGGCTCGCGATCGCCGTTTGCTTGACGACGGCACGATGGTGATACAAGCCCATCGCTATCGCAGCACCGAGCGCAATCGCGCCGATGCCCGTCTGCGCCTGGCCAGTTTCGTTCGACGTTTCCTTACTGCACCCAAGCCGCGGGTGGCCACCCGTCCCACTCAGGGTTCCAAGCGTCGCCGCTTGGAAAGCAAACGCGCCCGTGGTCAGATCAAGAAGCTGCGGCAAAGCAAAGGAGATATCGATTGAATGCGCACCTGAGCATGCGCGAAGCCCGGCAGCGACCGCTTTGAGGCGGATTCCACCGCTAGGCCCGGAGGTTCCGGTTTGGAAGGGTCGCTGGCTGCTGCGCGCACTGGGCTGGGTGGTGGTCTATCTGTGCCGTTGGCGGGTCACCGGCGAGTTTCCGAACGTCGCCAAGGCGGTGGTGATCGCCGCCCCACACAGTTCGCTATTCGACGGCGTGATTGGCATTTCCGCCGCCACCGCAATCAACATCCGCCCTACCTGGATGGGCAAGGACACGCTGTTCAAGGGCGTCTTCGGCTGGTGTATGCGCTTGTTTGGCGGCGTGCCCACCGATCGCAGCAATCCGCGCGGCGTGGTCGGGCAGATGGTCGCCCGCTTCGCCGAGAGCGAGAAGCTATGGGTGGTACTGGCGCCGGAAGGCACTCGGCGCGAAGTCAAACAGTGGCGCAGCGGCTTCTATCACATCGCCGTCGGTGCCGGCGTGCCGATCTTCCCGGTCTATTTCCACTATCCGGAGAAGCGTATCGGCTTGCTGCCGCTGTTCTATCCGACCGGCGACATGCAGGCCGACCTGCGCGCGCTCAGAGAGATCTACGCGCCATGGCGCGGGCGTCACGGCAAGCCGGTGGCGCCGGCGATCGCCGATGACAGCGACGGGGCCGAGGCGAAGTCGGCGTAGCAACCGGCTCTGAATCCAGATTCAGCTCGCCCCGCGCGGGCTGAGCCGCGCGGGGCGAGCTACTCATAGCCGGTCGATCAGGACTCGGACGGCTTCATGAAACGCAGGGTCATGCGATCAGACTCGCCGATCGCCTCGTATTTGGCCTTGTCCTCATCACCTTCGGCCATGCGCAGGTTCGGCGGCAGATTCCACACCCCGCTGGGATGGTCCTTGGTGTCGGCCGGATTGGCATTGATCTCCGACTCGGCGTCGAGAATGAACCCAGCCTGTTCGGCCATCGCAACCACATCGGCCTGGGCCAGATAGCCGGCCTTCATCGCGTCTTCCTTGTTGGCATCGGCAGCGGCGCGATGTTCCACCACGCCGAGTATGCCGCCGGGCTCGAGCACCGCGAAGAATGCGTCGAACATGGCCTGACCATTGCCGCCGCCGGTCCAGTTGTGGACATTACGGAAGGTCAGCACCCGCTGCACCGACTCGGGCTCGCCGAACACCGGCGCGGCGGCGTCAAACTCGACCACCTCGACCTCGCCATAGTTGTCGGCGTCGGCAGCGAGCTTGTCGCGGAATTTCTGGTTGCTCGCGCTGTAGTAGTCCCGGGCGCGCTCGCTGGAACTGCTGGCCGGATCGACGATGGCGGCGATCAACTTGCCGCTGCCCTTGGTGTAGGGCGCCAGCACTTCGGTGTACCAGCCGCCGCCGGGGGTGATTTCGACAATCGTTTCGCTTCCATCGACGAGGAAGAACTCGAGGGTTTCCTTGGGATGCCGGAATGCATCACGGGCCTTGTTGGCCTCGCCGCGGTGGTCGCCGGCGAGCACCTGCTCGATCTTGCTCAGCTCTGGCGCGGCCGGCTCGGCGGCCGGGGCCGGTTGCGCAGCCGGTTCAGCGGTGGCGGCGGCATCCGGTGCGGCCTCTTCCTGTTGACCGCAGGCGGCCAACGCCAGCCCCAGTGACAGTACCAATGGCAACTTTTTCATCAGAACGCTCCAATAGCGGTAATGGGTGGCGCGGTTTACCACGACCTTCCTTAACAAAATGTTGAGAAAACGCGCTGGGAAAGCCTACTCAGGGGTTTTCCGCAGCAGTCACCAGGAATTGCGCCATCGCCGCGTTGATCTGTTGGCCTACCGGCGAATCCCGGCCGATCTCGAAAACCAGTCGGATGTGGCCAATGTCATCGATCGCCTGATACTCGGCCGCAACGTCGGCCTGCTGCAGTGCGCTGGCGAAGGTTTCACTGTTGAACGGTCGTACGGTCTCATCCTCGCTACCGTGGAAGAGCAGCGCCGGCACGGAGTCGCTGCTGACGTGGTGAATCGGCTGCGCCGCGTACGCCCCACGCTCGTCCACAAAGACCTCGGCCACCTTGGGATCGACGATGGGCAGGAAGTTGTAGGGTCCGGCAAAGCCGATCAGGCCGGCAATGCTCTCGGTAGACATCCCGACCCGCTGCAGGTAGCGCTGATCGGTGGCCAGCAGGGCGGCGATATGGGCGCCGGCGGAATGGCCGGCAACGAACAGCGGTCCATCGCTGCCGAGCAGCTGGCGCCGTTGCTGCACCCAGCGCAGCGCCGCGGCGCTGTCGGCCATCAGCTGCTCGAAGCTCACAGCGGGGAACTTCCGGTAGTCGGGAATCACCGCGACCATGCCCTGCGCCGCCAGCGCCCGACCGACGAAGCGATACCAGCCGCGCTCGCCGCTGCGCCAGCTGCCGCCGTAGTAGAACACCACCACCGGCGCCTCGGTCGAGGTCACGCTGGGTCGGTAAATGTCCAGCGCCAGCCTGGCCTCGGCGTCGAAGATCTGGTCCGCGAGGCGTTCGCTGCCGGCGTCGCTGCGAATGCCGTTGACGGTGGCGAAGAAGGTCGACTGGCAGCCGGCCAGCAGGAGCGTTGCCAGGGCGGCTAGCAGCTTGCCCAGCGGCGTCGGTTTGCGTACTCGTTGCGCGGGTGAGGTCGGCATTGCGGATTCTTGGGGAGCGGGTTCGGCAGCATCATAGTGCCGAGCGCAAACTCGGAGCGCTTCGATTGGCGCTGGTTTGACCTGGCAGCTGAACGAGCGCGCAGCACCATCCCGCATCGGCGCGCGCCGTGGGGTAAGCTTGGCTCAACCTGGCCACCGCTGCGGGCTGGCCAACGTGCACAAGGAGGAAGGAAATGCGAGCCTTTTTGCTGTTGCTGGCCGGTGTGCTGGCCCTGCCGATGAGCGCCCAGGCGCAGCGCTATGACGATCGCCATGGTAGCCACGAAGTGCGCTGCGAGAGTCGTCGTGGCGGCTACAAGGAGTGCTTTACCGATTTCCGTCGGGCGCCGCGGATCGTTCAGGTGCTCAGCGAGCGCAACTGCCGCGAGGGTGAGAGCTGGGGTCATCGGCCCGGCATGGTCTGGGTCAGCCGCGGCTGCAGGGCCGTTTTCGCCGAGCGCGGTGGCGGTGGCGGTGGCTGGGGCAACGATCGCGGGACAGTGCGCTGCGAAAGCCACGACCGCCGTACCCAACACTGCCGCAAACCCTTCCGCGGACCGGCCGAGGTGATCGATCAACTCAGCCGCACCCGCTGCATCGAGGGTGACACCTGGGGCCAGGATCGGCGCGGCATCTGGGTTACCGGCGGCTGCCGGGCGGTCTTCGGCGAGGGCTATCGGGTTTCCGGCGGACACTGGCGACCCAGCCATGGCCGCGACCATGCCGTCGAGTGCCAGAGCATCGATAACCGCTATCGCCGCTGTGACTGGGATCCGGGCTACGGCACGCCCTATCTGGTCGATCAGTACTCGTCTTCGCCCTGCGTGCGGAACCGCAGCTGGGGCTATGACACCCGCCGCGGCTATGTCTGGGTGGACAAGGGCTGTCGGGCATTGTTTGGCGGCCGCTGACTTTTGCAAGGGCCCAGGGAATAGGGCCCAGGGCCCAGGAAAGCCGGGGCCGCGCGGTCTTGACCTTCTGGGCCCTGGGCCCTGAGCCCTGGGCCCTAAGCTCTTGTCCGACCGGTGTTGCGGAGCCCGCGCGCATCGGACCGCCGATTACCTGTTAGTCAAGGAATCACCTATGTCCAGGAAACCGTCCAGAGAAGCGGCCGAAGACGCGGTTCGTGTATTGCTGCGCTGGGCCGGTGAGGATCCGCAGCGCGAGGGTCTGCTGGAGACCCCGCGGCGGGTGGTCGACGCCTACGGTGACTGGTTCAGCGGCTACGAATTGGATCCGCAGGACTACCTCGAACGCACTTTCGAGGAGATTGCCGGCTATGACGAGATGGTGGTGCTGCGCGACATCGAGTTTGAATCGCACTGTGAGCATCACATGGCGCCGATCATTGGCAAGGCCCACGTCGGCTATCTGCCCAACGGCAAAGTGGTGGGGATCAGCAAGCTGGCGCGCACCGTGGAAGCCTTTGCACGGCGCTTCCAGGTGCAAGAGAAGATGACCGCGCAGATCGCCCGCTGCATCGAAACGGTGCTCAGGCCCAAGGGCGTGGGCGTGGTAGTGGAGGCCGCCCACCAGTGCATGACCACCCGCGGCATCCATAAGCGCGGCGTATCGATGGTGACCTCGAAGATGCTCGGCGATTTTCGCGAAGATGCGCGGACCCGGGCCGAGTTCCTGCGCTTTATCGATGTGGGCGTGGGCAGGTAACTGCGGGCGAAGGGCCCAGAACCAGGGCCCAGGATTCAGGGCCTAGCCTGCGTTATTCATTAACCTTCTACTGCGGCTTCCGCAGGCGCACTTTGGCGCGGCTTGCTCCCTGCTATTGACTCGACGTACTGCAGCAGCAGCGAAGCGCTGGCGTCGGTTGGAATGCTCGTGGGGAGCCGGTAGCATCCGCGACCCTCTGTCGATTGCCGGCCCGCCATGCGTACTCAGATTCATGCCCTCGCCAGCCCCATTCCGGGGACCGGTCACCGCTTGTGCAGCCTGCACTACGGCCCGGTCGATCGCGGCCGCAAGGTCTACATCCAGGCCGCGCTGCACGCCGACGAACCGCCGGGTCTGCTGGTGGCCTACCACCTGCGTCAGCGGCTGGCCGAGCTGGAGAACCAGGGTCGGCTCGCGGCCGAAGTGGTACTGGTACCGATGGCCAATCCCATTGGCCTGGGACAGCGTCTGCTTGGTCGTGGCTTGGGTCGCTTCGAGCTATCCAGCGGCGAGAACTTCAACCGTCACTATGCCGATCTGAGCGCCGCCGCCTGGACTGGCCTCAAGCCCATCGTCGAAGCAGGACAAATCCCATCTGTCGCCCAGGTGCGCGCAGCGCTGACCGCGGCCTGTGCCGAGCTGCCGGCGGAAACCGAGTTGGCGGCGCTGCGCAAGACGCTGCTGGGTCTGTCCATCGATGCCGATGTGGTGCTTGATTTGCATTGCGACAGCGAAGCCATTGTCCATCTGTACAGCGCCGACCCGCTGTGGCCGAAGGTCGCGCCGCTGGCCCAGCTGCTGCGCAGCAAGGTCAACCTGCTGGCCACCGAATCGGGCGGTGAGCCCTACGATGAAGCCTGCTCGATGGTGTGGGGTCGTCTCAACCGGCTGTGGCAGCAGCACACCCAGAGCGACGGCCCGTGGCCGGATGCCTGCGTGGCGGTGACCGTCGAGCTGCGCGGGGAAACCGACGTCAGCCATGAGCTGGCCAGCGCCGATGCCCAGGCGCTGATCGACTATCTGATCGACCAGGGCTACATCGAGGGGGCGCAGCCGATGCTGCCCAAACTGCTCGCCGAGGCGCTGCCGCTGTCGGGGTCGCTGCCGGTGAAGGCCACCGTCGGCGGGATTTTGGTGCATCGCCCGCTGCTTGGGCAGAAGGTGCGCAAGGGGCAGTGCGTGGCTGAGGTGGTCGATCCGCTGGACGGTGCCGCGGTGGAGCTACTGGCCGGCAACGACGGGCTGCTTTATGCGCGCGAAACCAGCCGGGTGGTTCACGCCGGCATGTCGGTCTGTAAGATCGCTGGCACCGAGGCGCTGCGCAGCGGTAATTTGCTGTCGGCATAAACCGCACCAGGAGGATACGCATGCAGTCCAGCGAGATCGCCACGCCAGATCCATCGCCCTCCCGCTCGGTTCCCGACACGCTGTTGATCATCTCCGCCCTGGCGGTGCTGATGGCAATTGCGGTGGCCTTCATCACCCCGGGCAAGTTCGCTCAGGTCAGCACCGTCGAAGGCAGCCGCCAGGTGTCGATAGCGCTGGAGAGCTTCGAGTACAGCGGTGAGGCTCAGGCGGTGCCGTTGTTCGCGCCGGGTGGCAATCTGGGCATTCTCAACCTGCCTTTCGAGGGTCTGGTTTCCGGCGATAAGTTCGGCTCCACGGTCGGTTTGGCGGCCTTTCTGCTGATCCTCGGTGGCGCCTTCGGCGTGCTGATGCGCTCCGGCGCCATCGATCGCACGCTGACCGCCTTCGTGCTGCGCTATCAGCGCCGCGCGATCGTCTTGATTCCCGGGCTGTTCGTGCTGTTTTCCTTGGGCGGCGCGATCTTCGGCATGTCCGAGGAGACCATCCCCTTCGTCCTGCTGCTGACCCCGATCTTCCGCCGTCTGGGGCTAGACGGTATTACCGCCATATTGGTCACCTTCGTCGCCACCCAAATCGGCTTTGCAACCAGCTGGATGAATCCCTTCAGCGTGATCGTGGCGCAGGGTGTGTCCGGCTTGCCGCCGCTGTCCGGGATGGAGCTGCGCATCGCCATGTGGGCGCTGTTCACCACCATCGGTGCGACCTTGAGCCTGCGCTACGCGCTGGCGCAGATGCGCGCCGCGCCGCTCAGCAGCGGCACCGAGGTCACCGCCGACGAGCCGGCTACCGGCTTTGACTACGCCATCCTGTTGACTCTGATAGGCACCATCGCCTGGGTCGGCTGGGGGGTGTCCATGCACGGCTACTACATTCCCGAGCTGGCCGCACAGTTCTTCACCATGGGCCTGGTCACCGGCATCATCGCCTGGCTGTCGCGGCGCGCCGGGATGACCGCCAATGCGCTCACCGAGGCCTTCCGCGACGGCGCCGCGCAGCTGCTGCCGGTGGTGCTGATCGTCGCCGCGGCCAAGGCGCTGATCCTGCTGTTGGGCGGCACCGATCCCAGCGTGCCGTCAGTGATGAATACCCTGCTCTACAGCATTGCCCATGCCCTGGAAGGTCTGCCGGCCAGCGTGGCGGCCTGGTTCATGCTGCTGGTGCAATCGGGAATCAACTTCCTGGTCCCCTCGGGTTCGGGTCAAGCCGCGCTGACCATGCCGATCATGGCCCCGCTGGGCGATCTGCTCGGAGTCAGCCGCCAGGTGGCGGTGCTGGCCTTCCAGCTCGGCGACGGACTGACCAACCTGCTGGTGCCCACCTCGGCCATCCTGATGGGCGTGCTCGGCGCCGCCGGCGTTGACTGGGTAACCTGGGCCCGTTTCATGCTGCGCTGGATGGTTTGGCTGCTGGGGCTGGCCAGCGTGTTTGTGGTGGGGGCGGTTTGGATGGGTTTTAGCTGATTCTTTAGGGCCCAGGGCTCAGGGCCCAGGAAGAGCGGTTCGCGGCAGCGCCTGAGCTGCGCGGTGCCTGGGAAAGTAGTCCCTGGAGCCTGAGCACGTAGGGTGGGCAAAGCCCAGCGTGCCCGCCATCGGCGCTGCATCGCTCAGCGCCAACAGCCGGATCCGGCCCGAATTCACGCCGGGCAGTTTCATTGAATCTCCAACATTCACCGGCCTATCTGGATTGCCCCGCTCGCCAGTGGGGGTCATCATGGCTGGGTGCTAAGTCGTCGATGAATGGGGTCCAGGATGAGTGCTTTTCGCAATGCCGCGCTGGTGGTGACTGGCGCATTGATATTGTCCGCCTGCGCCCTTGGCCCGACATCGACCACCATTGATCAGACTCAAGCGCCGCTGGAAGCGCCCAGCGGGCAGCCGCCGTCCAGCGTGCTGCGGCCTTTGGACAACGACGGCAAGCCGATGTTCGGCGGTCGCGGCGTGCCCAGCGTTACTCGTGATCCGGCGGCCCAGTATCGCGACGATTCGCCCGATGTGCGCATCGATTCCTTTCAGGTGCCCGCACCCAAGTCGAAGCAAGGCAAGCGCTCGGTGCCCTACGATCCAACCCTGGTCGCTCCGGCCGGGTCCGCAGGTGCAGCGCCGAACCACGATGACCCCAAGATCGTCGGCAGCATCGCTCCGATCTTCGACGCCATCACCTTCGACAACGACGCCGCGGCCAGCGGCTTCTTCCATATCCCACCGGACAGCCACGCCGCCGTCGGCCCCAACCACATTGTGGTGGTCGCCAACACCAGCATTCGCATCTACAACAAGTCGGGCGTGCAGCAGGGCAGCGCGGTGTCGCTTCGCAACTTCTTCTCGCCGGCCGGTTTCGCTACTCCGCCAGCCAGCGGAACCTTCGACCCCAAAGTGATCTATGACGCCCTGGCCGAGCGCTGGGTGCTGGTGACCCTGGAGCGGATCAATTCGCCGCAGCAGTCCTACATCTTCCTGGCGGTCTCGGAGACCAGCGACCCCACCGGCAACTGGACCCGCACCCGGATCACCTCGCTGGAGACCATCGGCGGCACGGTCAGCTGGCTGGACTATCCGGGCTTTGCCTATGACGAAGAGGTGATCTACATCACCGGCAACATGTTTTCCTTCCCGGGCGTGTTTCAGGGCGTACGTCTCTACATCGTTCCCAAGGGCTTGGGCACCGGCGGCTTCTATGACGGCGGCGCCGCGGTGGCCAATCGCTTCGATCCCTACCCGACGGTTACGACGGACACTACAACTCAACCGGCCCGCATCATCGGCGCACCGCCGACGGGCAGCACCGGCACTTGGATGACATCGTTCAGCGGCATCTCCGGAGGTGGCAACGAGTTCCTGCAAGTCGTACGCGTTGACGATCCTAACGGCACGCCAACCTTCACCCGCAGCTTGGTCAATCTTGGCAACTTCTCCAACAACCCGGCCAGCCCGGATGCGCCGCAGTCCGGCACCGCCACCGGCGTGCTGACCAACGACCCGCGCGCGCTGGACGCGGTTTGGCAGGGCAACGACCTTTGGACCACCTTCACTACCGTTCCCAACAGCGGCACCGACAGCGGTCAGGCCAGCGCCCGCTATGTGCGCGTCAACACCACCAATCCGGCCAGCCTGACCCTGGGCGAGCAGGGCAATATCGGCGGCGAAGACATCGTTGCCGGCGCCTACACCTTCTTCCCGGCGGTATCGGTGAACACCCGCGGCGCCGCGGTGATCGGCTTCTCGGCCTCGGCCTCGAGCATCTTCCCCGGGGCCTACGCGGTCAGCCGCCGCGCCACCGACGCGGCAGGTAGCGTATCCGCCTCGCAGACCCTGCGCGCCGGCACCGACTTCTACATCCGCACCTTCGGCGGGACGAACCGTTGGGGCGACTACAGCGGGCTGGCCACCGACCCGGTCGATCAGTGCTTCTGGATCTACAACCAGTACGCGCAGAGCCGCGGCACGGCGTTTGGCGGCGAAGACGGCCGCTGGGCCACCACCGTCGGCCGCGCCTGCGTCTGTCAGGGCACCGAAAGCAGCGGCGACACCGATCTGGACGGCATCTGCGACGACATCGACAACTGCCCCGCAGTGGCCAACTTTGGCCAGCAGAACAATGACGGTGACACTCTGGGCGACGCCTGCGATCCCTGTCCGGGCAATTCCTCGGGCGCCTGCACCGCGCCCAGCGCCGACCTTTCCATCAGCAAGAGCAACGGGGTGATGGGCCTGAGCGCGGGCGCCAGCACTACCTACACCATCACCGTGACCAACCCCAGCGCCAACGCGCTCAGTGGCGTGCTGGTCAGCGACGCTTTCCCGGCTGAGCTGACCGGCTGCACCTGGACCTGCAGCGCCAGCGGCAACGGCTCCTGCGGCAGCAGCTTTGGCGCCGGCAGTATCAGTGACACCGCGGTGATCGCCGCCTCCGGCACGCTCACCTACAGCGCCACCTGCACAGTGCTAAGCAGCGCCACTGGCAGCGTGGTCAACACCGCCACGGTGAGCTACAGCAACGACCCGGTGGCCGCCAACAACAGTTCCACCGACACCGACGGGTTGGGTCCGACCGCGGATCTGTCGATCACCAAGAGCGACGGCATCAGCAGCATCAACGCCGGCGCCAACACCACCTATAGCATCGTGGTGACCAACCCCTCGGCGAACACCGTGTCGTCGGTGACCGTCGCCGACAGCTTCCCCGGCAGCTTGAGCGGCTGCACCTGGACCTGCAGCGCCAGCGCCGGCGGCGCCTGTGAAAGCGCCAGCGGCAGCGGCAACATCGCCACCACCGCCAATACGGTGGCCGGCAGCGGCGGCACGCTGAGCTTCAGCGCCACCTGCACCCTGAGCGCCACTGCCAGCGGCACCCTGGTCAACACCGCCACGGTCAGCTACGCCAACGATCCCAACATCAACAACGACAGCGCCAGCGACAGCAACAGCATCGTCGCCCAGGCCGATCTGTCCATCAGCAAGAGCGACGGCGCGAGCAGCAGCAACGCCGGCAGCCCGATCACCTACAGCATCGTGGTGACCAATCCGGCCGCGGTGGCGGTGAGCAACGTCGGCGTCGCCGACAGCTTCCCCGGCAGCTTGAGTGCCTGCACCTGGACCTGCGCCGCCAGCAGCGGCGGCAGCTGTCAGAGCGCCAGCGGCAGCGGCAACATCGCCACCACCACCAACAGCGTCGCCGGCAGCGGCGGTACGTTGACTTTCACCGCCACCTGCACCCTATCGGCCAGCGCCACCGGGAATGTGGCCAACACGGCGACGGTGAGCTATGCCAACGATCCGGTAGCCGGCAACAACTCGGCCACCGACACCAACAGCATCGTGCCGCAGGCCAATCTGTCCATCACCAAGACCGACGGCGTGACCACCATCAACGCCGGTTCACCGGTCGTTTACAGCATTATGGTCACCAATCCGGCGACCGTGGCAGTCAGCAACGTGGGCGTCGCCGACACCTTCCCCGGTTCGTTGAGCGCCTGCACCTGGACCTGCGCGGCCAGCGCCGGCGGCAGCTGCCAGAGCGCCAGCGGCAGCGGCAACATCGCAACCACCACTAACAGCATCGCCGCCAACAACGGCACGTTGACCTTTACCGCCAGCTGCACGCTGAGCACCACCGCTAGCGGCAGCTTGGCCAACACCGCCACGGTCAGCTACGCCAACGATCCCGTCGCCGGCAACAACTCGGCCACCGATACCGACACGATTATTCCCCAAGCCGATCTGGCGATCAGCAAGAGCAACGGCACCAGCACCGTCAATGCCGGTGATCCGGTCACCTACACTATTGCCGCCATCAACCCGGCCTCGGTTGCGGTGAGCAATGTTGGCGTCGCCGACACCTTCGCCGGATCATTGAGCGCCTGCACGTGGACGTGCGCGGCGAGCGGCGGCGGTAGCAGCTGTCAGAGCGCCAGCGGCAGCGGCAACATCGCCACCAGCAGCAATAGCATCGGCAGTGGCGGCTCGCTGACCTTCATCGCCACCTGCACTCTGTCGGCCAGCGCCACCGGGTCACTGGTCAACACCGCCACGGTCAGCTATGCCAATGATCCGATGGCCGGCAATAACTCGGCTACCGATACCGACGGCATTGCTCCCCAGGCCGATCTGGCCATCACCAAGAGCGATGGCGTGAGCACCATCAACGCCGGTAGCCAGGTCACCTACAGCATCGTCGCCACCAATCCGGCCAGCGTGGCGGTCAACAATGTCGGGGTCAGCGACACTTTCCCCGGCAGCTTGAGCGCCTGCACCTGGACCTGTGCGGCCAGCGCCGGCGGCAGCTGTCAGAGCGCGGCGGGCAGCGGCAACATCGCCACCACCAGCAACAGCATCGCCGGCAATAGCGGCACGCTGACCTTCACCGCGACTTGCACGCTAAGCGCTTCTGCCACCGGCAGTCTGGTCAACACGGCGACGGTCAGCTACGCCAACGATCCGGCGGCCGGCAACAACTCGGCCACCGACACCGACAGCATCATCGCCCAGGCCGACCTGGCCATCAGCAAGACCGACGGCACGGTCAGCGTCACCGCCGGCAGTCCGGTGACCTACACCATCATTGCCACCAATCCGGCCGCGGTGGCGGTGAGCAATGTGGGCGTGGCCGACACCTTCCCCGGCAGCTTGAGCGCCTGCACCTGGACCTGCGCCGCCAGCGCCGGCGGCAGCTGTCAGAGCGCGGCGGGCAGCGGCAACATCGCCACCACCAGCAACAGCATCGCCGGCAATAGCGGCACGCTGACCTTTGTCGCCACCTGCACCCTGTCGGCGGGCGCCACCGGCACCTTGAGCAACACCGCCACAGTCAGCTACGGCAACGACCCCAACGGCGCCAACAACTCGGCCACCGACACCAGCACCATCCTGCCGCCGGGCGCCGATCTGTCCATCAGCAAAACCGACGGGGTGAGCGTGCTCAATGCCGGCGCCAGTACCACCTATGCGATCGTGGTGAGCAATCCGTCGGCACTGACCCTGACCGATGTGGCGGTCAACGACAGCTTCCCGGCCAGCCTCACTGGCTGCAGCTGGACCTGCAGCGCCAGCGCGGGCGGCAGCTGCCAGAACGCCAGCGGCAGCGGCAATATCGCCACCACCAGCAACACCGTCGCCGGTAGCGGCGGTACCTTGACCTTCAGCGCCACCTGCACCCTGGCGGCCAGCGCCACCGGCAGCGTCAGCAACACCGCCACGGTCAGCTACAGTGGCGATCCCAATCCGGGCAATGATTCGGCCACCGACACCAATACCGTCGTCGCCCAGGCCGATTTGGCGATCAGCAAGACCGACAACGCGGCCACCGTCAACGCCGGCAGCGCGGTCAGCTACACCATCGTGGTGACCAATCCGGCCGCCGCGGCGGTCAGCGCGGTCGGCGTGGCCGACAGCTTCCCGGCGGCGTTGAGCGCCTGCACCTGGACCTGCGCGGCCAGCACTGGCGGCAGCTGCCAAAGCGCCAGCGGCAACGGCGACATCGCCACCACCGCCAACAGCATCGCCGGCAGCGGCGGCACGCTGACCTTCAGCGCCACCTGCACACTGGGCGCGGCGGCAACCGGCACGCTGAGCAATACCGCCACGATCAGCTTTGGCAACGATCCCAATGCCGCCAACAACAGCGCCAGCGACAGCAGCAGCATCGTCGCCCAGGCCGATCTGGCGATTACCAAGAGCAACGGCACCGGCAGTGTATTGCCCGGCAGCTCACAGACCTACGCCATCGTGATCACCAATCCGGCCGCGGTGGCGGTCAGCGGCGTCGCCGTCACCGACACCTTCGGCGCCGACCTGACCGGCTGCACCTGGGTCTGCGCCGCCAGCACCGGCGGCACCTGTGAGGCAGCTTCGGGCAGCGGCAACATCGCCAGCAGCGCCGACAGCGTCGCCGGCAATAACGGCACCCTCACCTACACCGCTACCTGCACCATCGCCGCCGGAGCCACCGGCTCAGTCAGCAACACCGCCACGGTCGGCTACGCCAACGATCCCAACGCTGCCAACAACAGCGCTACCGATACCGATACGGTGGCTGGGGATGGAGTGTTTGAAGATGGCTTTGAGGATCCCTGATAGTGCGCTGGAGCAAGCTCAAGAAGTTGGTCGAAGATCGCTTCGCGCCGGACCTGAAGGGCCGGGCGACGATCAACAGCGCAGCCTACGGCAACTGCCAGTGCGGGCACGCCTGGCTCAGCGTTGATCAGCAGATCGTCGCCAACTTCTGCACCCGCGCTTTCTGGAATAGAGCGCTCGGAGACGAAGATAGTCTGCGTGTAGAGGACGATCGCTGGGTTAGCGATGCCCCGGTGCCGGAATCGGTGACGCCTGCACAGGCTCGAGGCTATGGCGAGATGGCGTACGGTGAGCTGTCACGCCAGGACGCCTACCAATCCTGCTGGGAGTTTGTCCACGATCTCGCTGTGGAGGACGCGCTGATCTCCAACGACCCGTTGATTCAAAGTCTGGCGGTACTGGATTCGCGCCTCGGCCGGCGCCGACTGTTGCGATTGCAGGCCGACACCACGCAGCTGCATCCGCTTGCGCGGCGGATGCTGGGACTGCGGTTGCAGAGCATCGCGCAGCGGGGGATTGCACCGTCAGAGCCCAATCCCCGGGGGACCGAACGCGCGTAGTGACCGGCGGGTTGCTAGCCCCCAGCCTGCGCAGCCGCTGCCCCATCCAGTATCTGCACCACGCTGCCGTCACCCAGCCGCTCGCCGCCGCGGACCACGACCAGATCGCCTTCCTGCAGATCGCCGATGATTTCGACCTGATCGCCCACCGACAGCCCCTCGCGGATCTCCACCCGCTCGGCCTTGCCGCTGGCGCCGACCCGGTAGACGAAGCGCTGGCCGGCGCGGAGCAGGATGGCGTCGCGATGCACCGCGATGACCTGCTTGCTGGCCGCTTCGGGCACCCCGACTTCCACCGCGCTGCCGACCACCCAGTCCTCCTGGCCGACCTTCATCCGCACCTCGGCGCTGCGTGAGGTGGGGTCGCCGACGCCGATGCGGCTGCGCACCGGCAGGCGCAGGACCTGGCCGCCGTAGCGCACGTTCAGGCTGTCGCCGTCGGCCAGCAGGTTGTACACCGCCAGCGGCACCTGGGCGCTGATCTCGCGGTGCACCACATCCACCAGGCGCACCACCGGGGTACCGGGATTGAGATACTCGCCGGCCTGGGCCAGGCGCGCGACCACCACCCCGTCAAAGGGCGCGCGGACGTTGGAACGGTTCAAGCGATGCTTGATCTCGGCCAGCTGGGCGCGGGCCTGAGCCAGGTCGGCGCGGGTCATCGCCAGCTCCGACTTGGCGCTGTCGAGCTGATCGCCGGCGGCAACGTTCTTGGCGGCCAGCTGGGTGTAGCGCTGCACCTGCTGCTCGCGATAGGTGAGCTGGGCCTGCAGTCGATCGATGACAGCGTTTTGGGTCTGCTGCTCGATCTTCAGCGCGGCGCTGTCGCCGCGAGCCAGGGAATCGCCTTTGGCTACCCGGGTGCCGACTTCGGCGACCCATTCCAATCGGCCGCTGACCTCGGCGCTGACCCGCGCGTCGGCAGCGGCCACCACGCTGCCCGGCACCCAGCTGGTCGGCGCCAGCTCGGTTTGGATCACGCTACGCACGCTGACCGGGGTTGGCGGCGGCGCGGGCTGTTGGGCAATCGCCAGATTGGCGCCCAGCAGCAACGCAGCTACGGCGAGTTTCGCGCTCATGTTTGATTCTCGGCTTTGGTCCATCGTTCGGCACTCAGCAAGCGATCCAGCCAGGCCGGCTTGGGCAGCGTTTCCATGCGCAGCAGCGCCGGCAGCAGGATCAGGGTAAACAGCAGGGACAGGGCCATTCCGCCCACAATCACCACAGCCAGGCCGCGGTAGATCACCGATCCCGGTCCGGGGATCAGCACCAGCGGCAGCATGCCGACCAGGGTGGTGGTGGTACTCATCAGGATCGGGCGCAGCCGCTCGGCTACCGCGGCGCGCACTGCGCTGTCGCGATCGGCACCTTCGCGCTGGTTGGCGCGGGTGCGGTCGACCAGCAGGATGGCATTGTTGACAGTCAGGCCGAGCAGAATCACGAAGCCGATCATGGTCAGCAGATCCAGCGGCTGGAACACGATCAGATTGGTCAGGCGCAGGCCGATCACCCCGCCCACGGTGGCCAGCGGCACGGTCAGCATCACCAGCGCGCTGTCCTTGATGGAGCGGAACAGCGCCGCCATCAGCATCAGCAGCAGGACCAGGGCGATGGCGAAGTTGCCGCCCATGGCGCGCATCGCCTTGGCCAGCGAATCGGCGCTGCCGCCGTAGCGGATGCTGCCGTCCACCGGCAGCAGCGGGCGCAGCTGCGGTTCGATGTCGTTGCGGACGATGCTCATCGCGTCTTCCAGCGACATGTCCTCGGGCGGGGCGATGTTCAGGCTCACCGTACGGCGGCCGTCGACACGGCGCAGATTGGCCGGTCCCACCGCCTGTTCGAAGGCCATCAGCTCGCCCAACGGCACCACCGCGCCGGCCGGCGTGGCTACCGGCACTCGGGCCAGATCCTCAGGCCCGGACCAGTCCGGGGTCTTCAGCAGCACATCGAGGCGGTTTTCGCCGTCGAAATGCTCGCCCAGCCACAGGCCGTCACCGAAGGTGCGGATCACCTGCGCGGCTTCGGCGCGATTCCAGCCCACTTCGCTCAAGCGCCGATCATTGGGGCGCACGCGGATCTCCGGTGCGGCGAAATCCGGCGGCGGGAAGGCGTTGACCACCGCGCCGGGGAAGGCCGCGGTGAGCAGCTCCTGACCCTTGCGCGCCACTTCGCCCAGACCTTCGATGTCGCGTGACTGCAGGTGAATCTGAATCGAGCGGTTGTCGGCAATGCCGCCAAAAAGATTGCCCTGGGCGGCGAATGCGCGCACGTCGGGGAAGCCGCTGATGATCTCGGTGCGGACGATCTGCTCCAGCTCCTTGACCCGACTCTGATCCAGCGCGCGGATGCCCAGGGTGCCACCACCGCCCCAGCCGATCATGTAGTAGTTGCGCAGTGCCGGCTCTTTCTCGCCGTCCATGTAGGGGCGCAGTCGCTCCAGTAGCGGCAGGAAGATCTCCCGCTCGGAAACCTCCGAGGGCAGGCCCGGCGGCGGATTGATGAACACGTCGACCGCATCGCGCTTGACCGGCGGCAGGTAGTCCAGACTGGGCAGCAGGGTCCAAGTCAGCAGCACACCGCCGCCGATCAATCCGGCCACCCAGCCCCAGCGTCGGGCCGAGGTATCGGTGGCGCCCATCACCAGATCCACAACCCTGGTCGGGACCCGGTTCTGGGCGCTGGACTGCTGCCGGCTGAGCATCAGCCCGGCGGCGGTGGGCAGCACGGTCAGCGCGACCAGCATCGAGATCGCCACCGCGATGGCGATGGTCAATGCCAGATCGGAGAACAGCTGGCCTTCCACGCCTTCAAGGAACAGCACCGGAATGAAGATCGCCACGGTGGTGGCGGTGGAGGCCAGCAGCGCGCCCTTGACCCGGGCCGCGGCGGCAATCGCCGCTTCGCGCACGCCCAAGCCGGCTTCGCGCCGGGCGACGATGGCCTCGGCGACGACGATGGCCGCGTCCAGCACCATGCCGACGGCGAAAGCCAGCCCGGCCAGCGAGATCGCGTTCAGCGAGCGCCCGGTCAGCGCCAGCACCAGCAGAGTGGCGGCCAGACAGATGGGAATGGCCAGCGCGATCACCAGCGTGGCCCGGCCGTCGCGCAGGAACCACCATAGCGTGGCGATGGCCAGCAGCACGCCCAGGCCCAGGTTGGAAGTGAGCAGATTGACCGCGCGCAGGATAAACACCGAGGCGTCGAAGGACTGCGCCATGTCCAGGCCCATATTGGCCAGCGGGCCGTCGGTGAGCTCGGCGGCGACCTTCTTCACTTCGGTCAGCGTGGCCAGCACGTTGGCGCCGTTCTGGCGATCGATGCGGATGCCCATCGCCGGGTTGTTGTTCTGATAGGCGAAGTTGTTGCGCTCGGCGCGCTGCACGCTGACCGTAGCCACATCGCGCAGCCGTACCGGGCTGCCGTTGCGCCAGTGGATTACCGTTTCGCCGAGCTCCTCCGGCGCGTAGCGACCGACAAAGCGCAGCGCATACAGGCGCCGCCCGAATTCCAGCGAGCCGCCGGAGACGTCGTTGGCGCGGCCCACCCGATTGACCAGGTCGGTCACCGGCACGCCCATCGCGGCGGCCTTCTCCGGGTCGATCAGGATCTGCAGCTCGTCCAGATTGCCCTGGCCGGAGCCGGCATTGACGGTGACGCTGGCCACCCCGGGGACCGCTTCAAAGGCCGGTTTGACGAGCTCTTCGACGGCCTGGATGTAGTCCTCGATCTCGCCCGGCGTGTCGGGCAGCTTCTGCACGAAGAACCAGGTCAGCGACTGGTTGGCGTTGCCGCCGCCAAAGCCGCCGCCCAGGCTGACCACCGGCGGATTGGCATCGGCCGGCAGCGGTGGCACCCGCTGCAGCCGGCTGATCACTTCGATCAGCGTCTGCTGCATGTCGGTGCCGAGGGCGAACTGCAGGTTGATCGAAGAAAAGCCCGGATTGGCGCTGCCGTCCAGCGATTCCAATCCGGCCAAACCCTGCAGCACTTCCTCCTGGGGTTTGAGTATCTCGCTCTCCACCTCGTGCGGTGAGGAGGCGCGCCAGCCGGTGTTGATCGACATCTGCGGGCGCTCGATGTCCGGAAACAGCTGGATCGGCAAGCGGTCCAGGCTGACCAGACCCAACAGCAGGATCACCCCCACCGCCACCGCCACGGCAGCCGGGTTGCGAACGGAGTTTTCGGTGATCGACATGGCTGCCAGACCTTGCATGCACAACGGTAAAGAGCATTACAACGCCGCCAAGGTCGCATCGCGCGTGCCGAAAGTTCGGCAATCGCAGGATTTGGGTCACGGGCGGTGAAATGGGGGTGGAATGGGGTGAAGTGAGGGGAAAGTGGGGGTTTTGAAGGGGTTTTTGCGGGTTTGGGGGTATTTAGGGCCCAGGGCTCAGGGCATAGGGCCCAGCAGAGCAAAGGCCGCCGCCTGGGCGGGACCTCATCGCTGCGTGCCCGCCAATGGGCGACCCATGTCAGTTCTGTGATTCGCAGTTGCCTAGATCGCTAGCGTTGCGCGTACCCCGGCAAGTCGCGCATCGGCAGTGAAGATGTCTTCGTCGTGGTCACAAACTTGGACAATGAAGTCTTCTGTCTTCGAAATCCGCTCGAAAACCGGGTCTTGCTCCAAGCGAATGAGCACCCGACAAACACATTGGAGAAAGGCTTCGGTTAGCTCTTGATCCTCAACTGCCCAGTCTTGACCGATCCCGTGAGCGCTCTGGATCTCCCGCTCGACCGCTTCCCAAGATTCGTTCCAACCGGCTTGGTTCATATTGAAGCCCTGGTAAGTCCAGTCACCAAAACTGCGGCGCAGACTGCAGAACTGCTCTTCGGACTGGTAGTTCCATTGTTCCACGTAGTGCTTCTTGGTCTTCTCAAACTCCGCGTCTGTGTTGGCGCACAACAAGACATCGCCGTACTCGGCGTTGCAATCGAATCCAAAGGCATAGAACGATTCATGAGCGTGCGAGGAGAAGAACTCCTCGATAGATTTTCTTGCCAGCTCGAAGAGCAGCGCTTCGACTTTGTCCATGGATAGCGTGGCGCGGCTATGCGGCTCGGGCAGCTCACCAGAAACTTCATCAAGTGGCACAAAGTCTCCCGCGCTGACGTCCTGGAACTTGGTGAAGTCGAACTCAGTTGAGGGTCGGCACGCTGACAAGGCGACAGCACAACTTGCAACCGATTTAGGGGATAGTCGTTTGATGGTGTTTTCCACCAACTTCAGCCCCGCCCGTTCCGCGACTGCTTCATTCGCTCCTCTTGAGACGCAGCGAAAGCAAAAGTCTCCGCCAGTGCCAGCGATCTCGGGGTCTGCCGCGAAGGAAACTCTGAATGTCAGCTGGAAGCGAGGGATGCTTAGCGGGGTGTCCCTGCAGACTTCATCTGCACTGTTGATCTTGTGACAAGGCTCGCAGGCGCCGTCGTTCCTCAGCCGCGTCGCCAACTGGACTTCCGCACCGCAATAATCGCAAGTCGTAGTGGCGGTTGGACTCATTGGCGAAGTCTATCCCTTCGAGCGTCTGGGCGGGCTCGGGGCATAGAGCCCAGCGGAGCAAGAGCGTCGCTTGGCCCGGACCTTATCTCTGCGTGTGGGCCAAGGCGTTCATGTGGTCCACGAGTCGGGCACGCTGCGCTTTGCCCAACCTACGCATCCTCGCGATCGCCGCCTTTCGTAGGGTGGGCAAAGCGCAGCGTGCCCGCCACTGATGTTTCGCACCAACGTGACCGAACGCGATAACCAGAACAGCTCCGAACCGCCGCACCTGGGCCCTATGCCCTGGGCCCTGGGCCCTGGGCCCTCCCGCAACTACATCTGCCAAAACAACCACATAGTCCAATACGGTTGCCCGAAGCCGCCAGCCTTTCGTAGGGTGGGCAAAGCGCAGCGTGCCCGCCAATGGGCTTTCCGGCAGGCCGGCGTCCCACACCTCAATGCGAATGCCTACAAGCCGCCGCACCTGGGCCCTGGGCCCTAAACCCTGGGCCCTCGCCCCACCTACATCTGCCGAAACAACCCCACATAGCTACGACTCACAGGCAACCGCTCCCCGTCCCCCTTCAGCACCAATGTGGCGGTTTCGTTGTCGTTGCGCAGCACCTTGTCGATGGCGTGCAGGTTGACCACCACGGAGCGGTGCACCTGGACGAAGCGTTCGCCGTCGAGCTGCTCGATCAGTTCCTTGAGCGGCGTGCGGATCAGCGCTTGGGCGGGGCTTTGATCGGCTTCGCGCCAGGCGATGCGGGTGTATTTTTCGTCCGAGCGCAGATAGTCGATGTCCTCCACCGCAATCATCCGCAGCACGTTGCCCACCGAGGCGCGCAGCCAGCGTAGCGGCGCCGGTTTGCGCTTTGCGCTTAGGCGTTCGGCCAGCTGATCGAGCAGGGCCTCGCTGTGCAGCCCCTGCTGGCGTTCGCTCAGACGCTGGCGCAGGCGGGCCACGGTATCGGCCAGGCGCTCGGCCTCCACCGGCTTGACCAGATAGTCCAGCGCGCCGTGCTCGAATGCGTCCAGGGCGTACTCGCTGTAGGCGGTGACGAAGACCAGCTGCGCCTCGCGGCCGATCTGCCGCGCCGCTTCCACGCCGCTCACCCCGGGCATGTGCACGTCCAGAAAGCACACTTGCGGCCGATGCTGCTGGTAGTACTCAACCGCTTCGCGACCGTTACGCGCTTCGGCGACGATCTGCAGCTGCGGCCAGGCCGCCGCCAGCATGCGCTTGAGCGAGCTGCGCAGCAGCGGTTCATCGTCGGCGATCATCGCGGTGGGCGATAGCTCAGTCATCGGTAGCTTCCTTGTCTTGAAGCTGCGTCGGAAAGCGCAGCTCCGCGCAGACGCCGTGCGGCTGCACTTCGCTCAGCCGCAAACTGGCACGCTCGCCGAACATCAGCTGCAGGCGCTCGCGCAGGGTTTCCAATCCGGTGCCCAAGCCTTCGCTGCCGGACTGCAGACCCACCCCGCTGTCGATCACCCGGGCACGGCAGTGATCGTCCTGACGCTCCACCCGCACTTCAATGCGGCCGCCCTCCTCGCTGGGGTCGATACCGTGGCGTACCGCGTTCTCCACCAGCGTGAGCAGGGTCATCGGCGGGCACTGCAAACTCAGCGTTTCGGGATCGGCGTCGATCATGAACTGCAGACGATCGGGTATGCGCATCTGCATCACCTGCAGATAGGAGCGCACCAGCTCCAGCTCACGGGCGATGGTGCTGACCGGCTCGTTCAGCCGCGGCACTGCCGCGCGCAGATAGCTGATCAGACTGCCCAGCACCTGCGAGGCCTGTGGCGAACCGGAATCGACCAGCTCGCGCACGTTGGCCAAGGTGTTGAACAAGAAGTGCGGCTCCACCTGAGCGGTGAGCAGACGCAGCCGGGAGTCGAGCAGATTGCGTTCCAGCCGGCTGCGCTCCAGGGCAAAACCCAGCGCCTGGGTGCGCGCTTCGCCGCGGATCTGCCGCAGCAGCGAGGTCACCATGATCCACGGTGCGATCAGCAGCCCGACAATGCAGAAGAAGGCGAAACCCTCGAGGTGATTGGGGTCGCGCCAGAACGGCACTTCCAGGTGGCCAGTGGTAGTGCGGTAGCTGATGAACACCGCCAGCGGAATCCACAGCTCGACGACCACGATCTGCAGCACCCAGCGGGCCACGAAGGCGGGCAGCCGCGGCGGCCAGCGCTCCAGGATGCCGAACAGCAGCAGGCAGGACAGGGTGATGAACAGCAGTCGTCCGATCAGCACCCAATAGGATGCCTCCCAGTTCCCCGCCAGCAGCAGATAAATCACCAAGCTGACGATCAGCGCGACGCGCAGGCGCGGCCAGGCGTAGATACGGGCCAGCCCGCGCGGCGGATTGGATGGATCGAGCACCTGCATCGGTCAATGATGCCTCAAGGGCTGGGCAAAGCCATGCTGAAGCATCTAGGAGGTCAGCCGAGGCAGCCACATGGCCATGCCGGCCGAGGCCACGCCACCCGCGGTCAGCAGTGTGCACACTCCCAGCAGCGCGGCGATGGCCAGCTTGGGGGCGACCGTTCGGCTGCGCTGAGCGCGGAAATACAGCTCGGCGACGGCCAGCGGCAGCAGGGTCTGGCCGATCCCGATCAGGTTCAACGCCGGACCGGTAAAGCTGCGCGGATCAAATCCCACCGGGCCCTGGTTGGCGATGATCCACCCCATCAGCGCGATGCGGAAGAACCAGACTCCGGAAACCACCAGAAACAAGCGAATGGCCCAGCGCCGATGCTGGTCAATGCGGCGCGCAATCGCATAGCGCAGGGTAAAGCCGGCGCAGACCAGGATCAGCACGGCGTTGAAGCTCAGCGCCAGATGCTGGGGCAG
Organism: Gammaproteobacteria bacterium; assembly: GCA_030430155.1. GTDB lineage: Bacteria > Pseudomonadota > Gammaproteobacteria > Xanthomonadales > SZUA-5 > SZUA-5. The sequence goes on along the minus strand of JAUIFV010000001.1, from coordinate 54,721 downwards.
ATCGCCGACCGCATTGCGGGTCCACAGCATGATCAATCCACCCACGCTCATGATCAGCGCCGCCGACAGATAGATGCGACCGTTCCAGTGATGCAGTCGGGGCCAGCGCTGGCGTATCCGCGGCACCAACTGCAGCGCGCCACCGAGGATGATCAGCACCGCGAACAGCAAATGCGCTGCAACCAGCGCGTTGCCCCAGGGGCTGGCCGGATCCCAGCCGTGTGGCAGCACCTGATTCCAGTCCTCCGGCCGACCCGCCAGCAGCGCACCGCCGTAGAAGCCGATGATGTAGATGACGAACAGCAGCTGTCCGGCCACCGCGACCACGAACCAGCTGCTCGCTGCGTGCTGCAGCAGCTTCGGCGCGGCTCGCCGCAGCGTTGGTATCAACGGCCACGCCGTAGCCGGATTGCGGTCGATGGTTGAGGTGTTCACGGCGGCTCCTGACATTCCGAGTTGCCGTGCAGATTGCCGCCGACGTGAAGCGGACAACAGCGTGTCGCGACGCGATGCCGGTTCGGAGCGACCAGTGACGAAATGGCGGTATGGGTGGGGGGCCGGCGGCTGCACCCTCGTAGGGTGGGCAAAGCGCAGCGTGCCCGCCAAGCTAGCCTGGATTATTCATGAACGTTCACTCCGCGCGCAGCACCTGGGTCAGCTCCTGACGTCGCGCGCGCCAGGCAGGCCAGCTCGCCGCCAGCAGCGCAGCGCAGATCAATCCACCAGCCGCCAGGGCCAAGGCCAGCGGGTCACTGGCCTGCACCCCGAAAACGATGCCGGCGAGCAATCGCTCGGCAGCGAGCAGCAGGGCCACGCCGGCGCCGACGCCGAGCAGCAGCTGCAGCAGGGTTTGGCGCAGCAGCACCGCCGCGGCCCTGCCCGGGGTGGCGCCCAGGGCCATGCGCACGCCCAGCTCGCGGCGCCGGCGTTGGGCGGCGAAGGCGACCACACTGATCACCCCCTGCAGCCCCAGCAGCAGCGCCAGTGCGGCGAAGCCGGCGACCAGCTGCAGCAGCACCCGGTCCTGGGCCAGGACCTGCTCGGCGCGCTGAGCCAAGGCGCTGATCTCGCCGATGGCCACCGCGCTATCGGCGCTGGACAGCGCCTGCTGCATCGCCGGGGCCAGATCCATAGGCGCGCCTTCGGCGCGTGCCAGCAGGGTGCCGAAGCGTATCCAGCTGGCCTCGCGCTGCAGGTAGGGGGCGTACACCGCCGGCACCTCGTCGGCGCGCAGATCGTCGCTGCGCACATCGGCGACCACGCCGACGATGCGCATCCACTGGGGCTGCTCTGACGGTCCGGCCTGACCGGCCGGCCAGGCGATGCGCTGGCCGACCGGATCGCTATCGGGCAGGTAGCGGGACACAAAGCGCTGGTTGACCCAGGCCACCGCCTCGCCCCGGCCGTCAGTGGACAGATAGCCGCGGCCGCTGAGCAGGGGCAGGCCCAAAGCGCCGAAATAGTCGCCGACGAAGGGGCGATAGCGGGCGTTGCCGTTGTCCAGCTGGCGACCTTCGATGAGCAGATCGTGACCGATGCGCTGGGTGCTGCTCAGCGGCGGACCAACCACCATCGCCGCGGCGGCGACACCCGGTTGGGCGGAGAGATGCTCAACCATCTGCACAAAGGCAGTCGACTGCGTCTGGCGCTCGCTGTAACGGGCCTCCGGCAGCACCACATCGGCGCTGATCACCGGTGCCGGATCGAAGCCTAGCGGAACCGCGTTGAGGGCCAGAAAGCTGCGCGCGAGCAGCGCGGCGACCCCAAGCAGCGCGCAGGCCAGCGCCACCTCGACCGCCATCAGCGCGCTCAGGGTGCGCTGATCGGCGCGACCGCTGGTGGCGCGCGGCTGCAGGCTGGCGCTCTGTCGGCTGGCACGCCAGGCCGGCCAGGCGCTGAACAGCAGTGCGCAGCCGGCGCTCAGCAGCAGGGTCAGCAGGAGCACGCCCTGATCGATCTCGGCGCCGGCCAGCCGCGGTATGGGCCAACCCGCCTGGGCCTGGAAGCCGCTGACCATGAGCTGGGCCAGAACCACGCCGATCGCGCTGCCCAGCCCGGCCAGCAGCAGGCCTTCGGCCAGCATCAGCCGGATCAGCCGGGAGCGATCGGCACCCAGCGCGCAGCGCACCCCCAGCTCCTCACGGCGCCGGCTGACCTGCACCAGCATCAGCGCCGAGACGTTGGCCAGCGCCAGCAGCAACAGCACGCCCACCGCGGCCAACAGCGCCCACAATCCCGGGCGCGCCGATTCGGTGAGCAGCTCGCGCAGCGGCAGGGCATCGAGAATCTTGTGCGGGGTGCCGTTGGCTTGCGCCAGTCGGGTCGACACGGTGCGCAGCTCCTCGCGCGCCGAATCCAGGTCGCTATCGGCGGCCAGTCGCGCCACTACTTCGAAGTTGTTCGATCCGGGGGATTGCGGCGCCCACGGTGCGAATGGCGGTATCGGTGCCCACAGCTGCGGGCCGCGCTCGCGCACGTCGGCGCGATCGGCCACCACGCCGACGATCTGCACGCTGACCCCGGACAGCTCGAGAGTGCGGCCGAGCACCTGCGTATCGGCGGCAAAGGCCCGGCGCCAGTAGCTTTCGGCCAGCACCGCCACCGGCTCAGCGCCGACCAGGTCATCGGCTTCGGTCAGCAGCCGGCCGAGCAGCGCCTGGCTGGCAACTACCCGAAAATAGTCGGCCTCCACCAGCTGGGCCGACAGTCGCAGCGGCTGCGCGGTATCGGTGCGATCCATGGCGAAGTCGTCAAACACCGCGCTGACCGCCTCCAGGCTGCCGATGCGCTGGCGCAGCTCGACCACATTGGGCAATCCCAGGCTGGCCGCGCTGGTGTTTTCGCGCACGATCGACAGCACCCGCTCACCGCCGGGCACGTCCAGCGGCCGCAGCAGCACGGCGTGAACCAGGGTCCAGACCGCGACCACGCTGGCGATCCCCAGGGCAAAAGTGGCAATCACGCCCAGCGCATAGCCCGGATGCCGGCGCAGTCGGCGTAGCGTGGCGAACACTCCGTGCAAGATAGCGTCCATGACCCGTTCCCCGTCGGTGACGGTCATGAGGAGCAGAAAGCGTGCCACGGCCACGGGGCGGCTGCGAGGGGCTCGTGCGTCGTGCCAACTGTCCGCGAACGGGCAGTTGAGCGCGGATCTGAACGGTCGAGGGCCCAGGGCTCAGGGCCCAGAAATCGACATCGCGGCGAGTGCCTGCTCTTCTGGGCCCTGAGCCCTTTCTTGCTCCTACTGGGCCCTATGCCCCGGGCCCTCGGAACTACCCCCGAGCCCCGGAACCCGCCACCAGGCTACTCAGTCGTCACTCGCAAATAGTAAGAATCCCAAACCACCTGCCAGTTCTCGCCACCATCGCTGGAGACCTCGGCCATCTGCCGGACCTTGTCAGCGTTGATACGGGTCCAGGTCCAGCGGCTGTAGCTCTGCGGGTTGTCGCGGTTTTCCAGCACCATGGCGCCGTCACGCAGGCCGCCGCGCAGATCGGGCCAGTTGGCGATCACGCCGGTGTTGTCGCGGTAGGTCTGGGTCCAGCTGTCGGTGGCGTTGTCGTAGTAGTTGATGCTGAAGCCCTTGCCGCCCAGCGCCGAGGTCCAGCTTTCGGTCAGCGCGCAGCCGTCGAGGATGGTGCTGATGGTGTTGCTGCCCACCGGCTGCTCTTGCGGGTTGACCACCTGCCAGTGGCCGATCCAGAAGTCGAACTCGCGGTACTTGGCGCTGGTGCATGGGGTCAGCCGCTGCAGCTGGGCCTGGAACTCCGGCTGCTCGCGCAGCTCGGCAAAAGCGGTGTTGTTGTTGAGGCCGTTGAGCACCGCCAGCGACGGGCCCAGATCGGCCAGCTCGGTGAGGCTGCGCAGCATCGCCTCGCGGTCTCCGGCCAGGGCATGGGCGCGGGTGATTCCGTAGAGGCAGAAGGCAGGGTTGAAGCCCAGCTCTCGGGCCTTTTCGAAGGCGGCGATGGCGGCGTCACCATCCCCGCCGGAATTCAGCGTGGCCACGCCCAGCTGTTGCCAGGCCGCAGCGTTTTCGGCTTCGGCAGCGGTCAGCTCGGTGTACAGCTGCTGCGCCAGCGGCCAGTCGGCACTGGCTGCGGCGGCGGCGGCGCGCTGGGTGAGGGTTTGTTCGGCCTGCTGAGCGCACAGCGTCGCGCCGACGATCAGCCCAGCGCCTAGCACGCTGGCTTTCAACAGTCGTTTCATGGTTCGCCTCCGGGACTCCGATGCAGATACGCCACAGGATGCCCTTACCCAGCTTGGCCGACTATCAGATTCTTGCGCCTATCAGGCCGCTAGCCCGGATTGTTCATAAACCCTCTACTGCGGCTTCCGCAGGCGCGCCGTGGCGCGGCTTGCTCCCTGCTATCGAATCGCCATACTGTCGAGTACGCCTTCATCGATCTCCGGTCCGCGATCCGCACCACAACACGCCTGCGAAACCCTCGCTACGAACGTTCATGAACAATCCGGGCTACGCGCTGCGACATCGCGCGCGGCGTACAGCCGAAGTGGGCTTTGAAGCGCTCAGTGAAATGGCTGTGGCTGGCAAAGCCCAAATCCAGGGCCAGCTCAGTGAGATCGTCCGAGTGGGGCAGCGCCTGCATGGCGAGATGCAAGCGCAGCGCCGTGCGGTAAACGTGCAGCGAACTGCCAGTGGCGGCGCGAAAGCAGCGGCACAAATGAAACGGCGACAGCCCCACTTCCAATGCCAGTGCCTCGATGCTGTGTGGCTGATCAAGGCTGCCAGCGATCAGCTCCTGCACCCGTCTGACCGCTCGCCGACTGGCGTCCGATAGCCGAGCTTGATCAGCGCGCTCACCGCCCTGGTTGAGCAGCAAGGCACGCAGCAGATTCAGGGCGCGCTCTTCCAATTCCAGCGCATCAACCCTCTGCGTGGTTGACGCCGCTCGCCTGAACAGCCGCCGATGGGCCAGGAACTGCGCGCCGCCGACCCTGGCCACCGGCGCGCGGAACTCGGGCTCGGCGCTTGGGCGGCGCGGACAGAAACCGTGCTGCAACTCGGCCAGCAGCGCTGGCCCCACCGAGATCCAGTTGCAGCGATCACCGACGGCCGACAGCGCCCGACGCCGATAGATTTCGTCAGGATGGTAGAAAGTCGCCCAGTTGGGATCGACGATGTGCTCACCACCGCGATCGAAGGTAATCGCCAGTGCCGTTTCCGGGAAGGCGACCAGATAGTGCCCGGGCGGGGCGACCGCCGAGAACAGCGGCTCGCTGGGCCGGGCCTGAAAGCGACCCAGGCGCACCAGCGGCGTGCTGTACACGGTTTGGTTGCGCATGCGCTGCAGCGGCGAGGCCAACATCGGCGACTGACTCATTGTGTCGATGCCCCAACCATAAGGCCATCTGCGTGCTGCGTGCGCGCAGCGATTGCGATAATCTTCGCGCGCCGTCGGGATAGTCCCGACGCGTAGACGCCCGATTCAACTTGTCGGGCCAACCTGGAGGTGCCCCATGCGCAAGCGCAAATCCAACCTAGCCAACTCCTTTTGAGCCGATGAGCAAACGCCGCCGCGGCTTCCCATCCGAGCAGCGGGTGAAGAAGGGCCGGCAAATGGTCGGTGGCATAAAAGAACTCGTAGAAAAGCTGGGTCGCAAAGACCCATGCCCATGCGGTTCCGGGCGCAGATTTCAAACGCTGCTGCATGCGCAGCGGTCGTTTTGAGGGATCGCTGCGCGATCACTACTTTTAGGGAACGTTGAGCGCTCGCGGGCGCGCCACGATGTGGTGCGCCCGCAACTCGGCAAGCGCGTCCAATGGCAAGCAGATGTAGATCTATAGGCCGCGTTTCTCAGACGCCCTGTTACCGCCCCCGAGCTCCGTGCGTAGGCGCACATAAACAAACGCCTGCCGCAGCGGCAGGCGCTTGTCGGTCACGCTCACCCCAGCAAGGGGTGAGTACAGGGCTAGTCGATAGTCCAGGTCAACCGGGTGTAGTAGAAACCGCCGTTGAACCCGAAGGGCGAAAACTGACTGTAGCGATTGCCCACGCCAGCGCGGGCGCCGGGGTTCTCATCCGGGTAGGTGTCGAACAGATTCTGCGCACCGATGGTCAGGGTCAGGTTGTTGCTGAAGGTGTAGGCGGCCTCGGCGTCGAACAGGATCTCGCTGCCGTAGGTGTTGCCGTCTTCGGAATCGAACCAGCTGTCGTAGTAGCTCATCCGACCCAGGATCCGCCAGTCACCGAAGAAGTGGTTGCCGGTGATCGACAGCCGGTTCTCCGGCAGACCTTCCTGCAGCTCGCGGATGCGGGTGGCATCCAGCGTATCAGGATTGAATCGGGTGACGTCGGTGTTGGTGTGGTTGAAGGCCAGGTTGTACTCGGCCTGACCGCCAAACAGATCGCCGTTCCAGGTGGCGACGATGTCGATGCCGTCGGTCTCGGTATCGAAGTCGTTGGTGAAGAAGCGGAAGTTCTGCAGGTTGGCCGCGCTGGTCACGCCGGAGGCCACCAGATCGTCGATTTCCTCCGGCAGCAGCGAGAACAGCTGCGAGACGGTGATGCGGTCTTCCAACTCGATGTTGAAGTAGTCGATAGTGACGCTGACCGAGCCGACGTCGAACACCGCGCCCAGAGTGAAGTTGGTCGATTCCTCGGGCTGCAGCGGCTGACCGCCGCGCAGCAGGGCGACCGGGTTGGTCGACGGGATAGTGCCGTTGTTGACCAGGTCGTTGAGCACGAAGTCGAACTCGGTGGAGACGTTGAAGGCGTTGGACTGGCCCGGTGTGGGTGCGCGGAAACCGGTGCTGTAGCTGCCGCGCAGAGCGAAGCGATCGTTGATCCGGTAGTTGGTCGCCAGCTTGCCGTTGGTGGTGGTGCCGAAGTCGTCGAAGTCCTCCCAGCGCAGCGCCGCGCCGATCAGCCAGTGTTCAACCGGATTCCACTCCACATCGGCGTAGACGGCGATGTTGTCACGGGAGAAACGGCCCGCCGCGATATCGGAAAAGCCCGGGAAGCCGTTGGAGGCGGCGGAGAAGCCCTGCGCGGCCAGCGGTCCGATGGCAAAGGATTCCGGCTGACCCACGGTGATCTCAAAGGCCTCTTCACGGGACTCCGCGCCGCCGGCGATGTTGACCGTGTCGCTGATCGGATAGGACAGATCCAGATTGAGGTTGTACTCCTCCTGGGTGTAGGCGCCCGGATCGAAATTGACCGGCGTGTTCGGGCCCAGCGAGGCGTTGACCGTGTTGTTGATGAAGAAATCGACATCGTTGTAGCCGTAGCCGGCCGACACATCCCAGCGCAGGCCGTTGTCCCACTCGCCGCGGAAACCGGCGACGATGGCGTAGTCCTCCAGCTCACCGCCAAAGCGCGGGGTGAAGCCGCCGGGGAACAGCTCCTGGAAGGAGAAGCAGTTGGGATCGGCGAAGACCTGGGCCAGCGCGGTGGGATCGGGCACGTTGTTGGTGATGCTCACCACCGGGCAGCCCACGCCGTCATTGGGAGTGAGGTCGCCGATCAGCAGGGTTTGTCCACCGTCGGCGCTGTAAACCGCGCCGCGGTTGTTCGGGTTGCGGAAATAGAAGCCGCCTTCGACTTCCTTCTGCACGTAGTTGCCGTGGCCGTAGAACTCGACGCTGTCGGTGACGTCGATGCCGAAATTGGCGAAAAACTTGAAGTCGCCACGCACTTCCGGGGTGCCCCAGATCTGTGCCGGATCGGCGACCGCGCTGTTGCCGGCCTGAATCAGCGCGGCCGCGTCGTCGCGCTGCACGCTGCGATCGGTGGGATCGGTGGAGCCGTATTCGAAGCTGAGGTTGAGGAAGCCTTCGCTGCTCAGCGGCACACCGAAGTTGCCCGACACGGTGTACATGTCGCCGTCACCTTCGTAGTAGCTGCCTGCGCGGGCTTCCAGGACCGCACCCTGATTGTCATCCTTGAGCAGGAAGTTCATCACCCCGGCAATGGCGTCGGAGCCGTACTGCGCCGAGGCGCCGTCGCGCAGCACTTCGACTTGGCGCAGCGCGATCGAGGGAATGGCGGAAATATCCGGGCCCTGCGCGCCGTCGGCGACGCCGTTACCCAGCCAGTAGATCACCGCAGCGCGATGGCGACGTTTGTTGTTGATCAGCACCAGGGTGTGATCGGGGGCCAGGCCGCGCAGATTGGCCGGGCGCACGATGGTGGCGGCGTCGGAAATCGGCTGCGCGTTGACGTTGTAGGAGGGCACCACGTTGCGGATCAGATTGCTCAGATCGGTGTCGCCCTGATAGACGAAGTCCTCGCCGGAGATCACATCCACCGGCACCGCCGAGTCGGCCACCGAGCGCGGACGCGCACGCGAGCCGGTGACCACCATCTCATCGATGAGCTGCGCTTCGTCTTCGCTGGCGCCGGCGTTGTCCTGCGCGATGGCGCTGTTCATCGACAAGCCGGCAGCCAGCGCTGCTGCGATTGCCAGATACAAGGTGGATTTGCTCGCGGTTTCCCCGATCATCGCGATTCCCCGTTGAATGTTAAGGTTTTGTGACTTGGTCCGGAGTTTGGTTTGCTACGCACGAAATTGAAACGCACCGAAGTCAAGTCAAATGTTGTTAATTCAATCGCATGAGCGGTGGGGCTTGCGCGTTCGTAGGCGTAGCCCGCTCGTTCGACGGGCCTCGCCCGCGACGGACGAACTGCCGCTTGGCACTCCCACGACTTTGAGTGAACGGAATCAATGACCGACACCGCCATCGACACCAATCGCGCCTCCTGGGACCAACGCACCGCCGAACATGTTGGCTCGCGCTTTTATGACGTGGCCGGCTTCCTGGGTGGAAAGAGTTCGCTCAATCCGCTGGAGCTGGCGCAGGTCGGGGCGGTGAGCGGTCTATCGATGCTCCATCTGCAGTGCCATTTCGGCCTGGATAGCTTGTCCTGGGCGCGGCTGGGGGCGCAGGTCACCGGCGTTGATTTCTCCCCCGCCGCGATCGATCAGGCACGCGATCTGGCCGCACGCAGCGGCCTGCCGGCCGAGTTCATCTGCGCCGACGTGCTGGCCTGCGCCGAGCGGCTGCCGCAGCGCTATGACCGGGTCTACAGTTCCTACGGGGTGCTCGAGTGGCTGCCCGACATCGGCCGCTGGGCGCAGGTCGTGGCCAGCGCGCTGCGGCCGGGCGGCGTTTTCGATCTGGTCGAGTTCCACCCCTACAGCTACGCCCTCGATGGCGATCCCTACTTCCACACCGAGCAGCCGCAGCGCATCGTCGAGCGCAGCTACACCGAGAATGCCGCCGCCGAACTACCGCTGTATGTGTGGAGTCACCCGGTCAGCGCGGTGATCAACGCCCTGCTGGACGCCGGACTTCGGCTGCTGCGCTTCAACGAGTATCCCTACTCGCCCTACGACTGCTTTCCCAACCTGATCGAGCGCGAGCCGGGGCGCTACTACCGCGCCGATGGCGCGATGGATGTGCCTATGCTGTACTCGATCAAGGCGATGCTGCCCAACGAGAAGGACTAACTGGTGCGTTTGCTGAAGTGGTCGATCGTTCTCGCCGTCTGTCTACCTGCACTCTGGTTTGGTCTGCTTCTCAGCCACTGGCTGCCGCTACTGAGCGATGAGCAACAGGCCGCCTTGGATCTGGTCGAGAAGATTAAGGCGGAACCGCTGGGTGAACGCAACGCTTATCCGTTGCTGTGGTTCCTTCCCTATAACGTCCCGGTTGATCAGTTGGATCAGGTCATGACCGAAGATCTGGAGCGGTTCGCTGAGTTCCAACAGGCCAAGGACCCGTCAGACAGCTTTGTGTCGGTCGCAGAAACCCGTTCCTTGAACTTGGACGCGGTCAATGAAGGAGTCGCCGCGGCGTGCTATCGGCGCGAAGGCGACTGCCTGAGAGACGTGCGCGAGCACTTGCCCGCGATCGCCATGGAACTGCAGGTTCAGCGTCAGCGGCTGGAACGCGAGATGCTCCTGGAGCAATACGATCATGTCGCGCAGACTTTCCCTCGTTCCCTACGAGCGCCATTGACGATTCCCAGCGGCATCGGCGGAATCGTTCGCGTTGCGGCAGCGCATGAGTATTTGACGCTTGGCGCCGATGCCGCCTTGCAGCGACTTTGTCGGCATACACGGGCGTGGCGAACACTGCGCAGCAACACCGACATCCTCGTTGTCGACCTCCTCGGACAGGTCACGATCGCGGCGAATGCGGCGCTGGCTGCGCAGATTCTCGCCGAGCAGCCACATTGGGAGTCCCTCCCTTGCCTAAGCGCATTCGATCCACTGGCTGACAGCGAGCTGATGCAATGCCGGGTCATGATCGGTGAGCAAGAATGGATGAGCACCGGGCTCATGGAAGCGGTCGATGGCGCGGAGTCGACCTTGGACCAACTGCAAGGACGAATGATCAATTGGCGCCATACACTAGCCATGAGCGCTTTGCAGAAGACCTACTACTGTGGCGACGCACACCGAGACCGCATTGTTGGCCGAAGCGCTGACCCGGTGCCGCCAGAGCCACAATGCACCTTCGCCGAGAAGCTGTACAACCCATACGGTTGCGTGCTGATGGCGATCGCCGAAACGCTCTTGGATCCATATTACCTTCGTGCACTGGACCTGGACGCGCGACTGCGCCTGCTGAAGGCCGCCCAGTGGTTGCGCGCTCACGACGATGGCGATCCACTCGCGGAACGATTGCGGCGACTGCCGGACCACTTGCGCAGCCCATCGCATGCCTACAAGGTGACCGGCAATGGTCGGTCGATCGGTATCGAGTTGTTGCAGCGCTTGGAGGATCCCGTTTGGTCGATCCCGGTCAACAGTCTCAAGCCAAGCGACCCGCAAAATTAATTCCGCTCAGAAATTCGGCCTGGCTGCTGAGCGAAGCCCAAGAGCATCGCTTGCAGGCAAGCTCCTACAAAACGAACATCGGCGCTACCGGCGGCTGCAACTGGGCCCTGGGCCCTGACCTGGGCCCTTCAACCATCACTCCGCCTTCGGCGTAATCACCTCCCGATGCATCGGCGCCAGGATCGCCAGCAGCTTGTTCTGCGAGCGGAAGGGGATGTTGTGGCGGTCCATGGCGATCTGCAGGTCTTCGACCAGGGCGTTGAAATCGGCGCGGTCGATGATGCTGCCGTTGTGCGACTCGACCATGTCGCGGCCGGTGTAGACGCAGTCGCCGCCAAGGATCACGCAGAACTGTTCGGCCAGCTGGCGCTTGATGCGGTCGTTTTCGGTGTGTTCGAAGAAGGGCCGCAGGCGCGGGTCTTCGAGCATGATTTCCATGAAGGTGTCCATCAGCGCGGTCAGTCCCGGCATGCCGCCGAAATCGTCCAGCACCGGGCGCAGTTCCGGGTGGGCCGGGGCCGGGTCGGGCACGCTATTCTCTGCCGACAGCGGCGCGGCAAGGAAGAAGCACAGGCAGCAAATCAGACGTAGGGTCATTGGTTGGCTCCGGGTTCGTGGGCGCAAGCCTGGCTAGAAGCCGCCCTGCAATGAGAAGTAGTAGCCGGTCTGGTCGTCGGCGATGACGATGTTGCCGAGGTCGACGTAGGCCAGGGTCATCGACACATGCTTGTTCGGCGCCCAGGCCAGGAACACATCCCACCAGTCGTCCTCGTCGGCGATGCCCAGGTTGTTGGGCTTGCTGCGGTATTCGGCGCCGATGGCGAGCTGTCTGGAGAGCAGATAGGCGGCGGACATCTCCAGCTGGGCGCGATAGCTGTCGCGGCGATCGCCGCCGAAACCGAGGATGCCCATCTGGTTGGCCTTGGTGAAGCGCAGCGTGCCGTTGAGGAGCAGGCTTTGGGCCAGATACAGCTTGGTGGCGCTGATGTAGACGTCGGTGCCGGAGGAATCCTGCGCGCCCACGGCACGAACGATGTCGCCCTGCTTGTTGCGCTTGTGCTGCAGGCCGATGCTGATCTGCGGCAGCCAGGAATCCTGTTCTACCACCGCGTCGCCGGCCACTCGCCACTTCAGTCCGACGATGTCCTGCTCGAATTCGAATCCGGATCCCAAGCCCAGCGCCGCACCGATGCGCTGGGTGTCGAAGCGCTGCCTGGCCAGGCTGATCTCGAATCGATCGTAGAAGCCGACCAGCACGCCGTAGCTGTCCAGGCCGTAGTCGCTGACGTCCACCCGCGTGTAGTAGGCGTTGGCGCCGATCTGGTCTTCGCTGCCGTAGCCGCCGATCACCGCCCACGGCGTCAGCCCGCCGCCGGCGCTGCCCTCGACCTGGGTCACGCCGCCGGTCAGCAGCAGTTTGCCGCTAAGCCCGGCGGGTGCATCGACGGTTTGCGCATGTAGCGGCGTGTGGCAATACAGCACGATTGCCATGGCGATCAATGCAGTTCGAGAGAGCGAGCGGCAGGACATTGAGTGATCCTTGTCGATGGCGCGGCAAGCGCGACTAACGGGTCAGGCGGCGACTAAGCCACCACAGCCAGATCGCGAACAGCGCGATTCCGATGGCGCCGGCAAGCAGCAGCGGACGGTTCACCTCGTCCAGCACCGGCTTGCTGGCTGAGGCGGGCAGGTGATAGGCGAGCAGCAGCTGATCTGCGCCAAACAGCGAGTTCAGGCGCAGCGTTTCGGTGCCGGTGGAGAGCATCGATTGCGGACCCTGATGGATAGCCCAGTCGGTTCCGACCAGCGCCGGCAGCTGCTGCTGCAGATTCGGCGCTGAGTTGCTGTAGCGCAGGCTGACTTCGCCGCGATTGAGCTGCAGCAGCGATACCTCTGCAGCCGCCGCCTGGGCCAGCTCTTCCATCATCGCCGCGTCCAGGCGCAGACCGGCGAGCATGAAGCCGTCAAACAGCCCGCCGCGGCGCATCGGTGAGACTGACGCCAGGACCGGGCCATTGCCCATATCGATTACCGTCGTCTGCGGCAGATTGTTGTCGACCACGCTGTCGAGCAGGTCTTGATCGCTGATCCGCTGTCCGCGCGGCACCACCGCGTCTGAACTGGCCAGCACCCGCCCGCTGTCATCCAACACCGCGGCGACGGCAAACTCCAGCTGTTGCGCGCGCTCGCCGAGCAAATCGGAGACCGAGCTGACGTCGACCGCTCCATCCGGCAGGCCGCCGAGATTCAGCGCCTGCGCGACGTAGGCGACGAAGGCCTGGTTGTTGGCCAGGGCGCTGCCTTTGCTGTTCAGCGCGTCGACCCGAAGCTGCTCGAACAAGCCCTGCACCGCGACGCTGCGCTCATAGCCGGTGCGCTGCAGCTGCTCGGCTAGCACCCGCTGTTGCTGATAGCTGGCCCAGAAGATCAACACGGCCATCACCGAGACGAGCAGCAATCCGGGAATCAGCAAGCCCTGCTGGCGCTTCATCGGCGCGCTACTCCCAGTCGCGGCCGGTTGATATCCAGCACCTGGCGCAGTTCGCCGCTGGTGGGCAGCGCAACCGCCTGGGTCTCAGCGCTGCCGCGTGGATGCCAGATCACCAGCTCACCCAAGCCGGAGGGCAGATTGTTCAGTTCAAATCGACCGCTGGCGTCCGGTCGGGTGTAGTAGGGCGTGTCCAGGACCATGATGTTGGCAGCCATGACGTGATGCACATTGCAGCTGACCAGCACCAGCCCGGCACGATCGAAGACGTACTCCTTGCTCTCACCTTCGCCGTAGAAGCCGAAGTCAAACTCCTGCCCCGGGGTGTTGGAATAGACGTTGTGAAGGATCGGGTCGCCGTTGGGAAAGGCCACCGTGCTGCCCTTCTGCACCACCAGTAGCGGCGGATCGAAGGCCTTGTTACGGGTGTAGACGGTGTGGCGGCCGGGCTGCAATCGCGGCGAGCCGCTGTTGGGTCGGAAATACACCACGGTGTCGCGAACTTCGCCAGGGCTGAGTTTCTGTCGGCCCTTGGCGCGGAGCTCAACGGTGCCGCTGATACGGTGCCCGGCGCTGACCTGCTCGGCGGGCACCGGCGCTGCTGCGGCGACAGCGGTCGACGATGATTCTGCGGTCGCCGCTTTGGCGACGACCTTCTGCTCGACCGCTGCTGCGACCGGCTTGGGAGGCGGTGCTGCGGGCGCTGGCTTGGGCGCCGCTGCCGGCTTCGCCACGGTGGCAGCCGCCGCAGCCGGAACGGCGGCAGGGGCAGGCTTGGCGGGCACGGCTGGCGCCGGCGCAGCGGGAGCCGTTGGCTGCGCGGGTGGGGGCAGGCTTGCTGCCGCCGGTGGGGCACTGGCCGGGGCGCTCGCTTGCGCCTTGGACGGCGTATCCACGGTTGGCGCGCTCTCGGCGCTGGCCGTCCTTTGGGCGGCAGAACTCGTACTGGATGGCGTCGGTGCGACCACTGGCTGCGGCTGCGTAGGCGCCGGCTGGCGGACACTACAGCCGCCCAATACAAACAGCAAAGCAGCGACAGCACAGGCCGCGCCTTTGCCAATGAAATTGTTGATCATCGAAAGCCCCGTGGTGTGTTTCGCACTGCAATGGATCACGCGTCGACCAGCCCCCCTGGTCCGCCGGTGTCCGATCCCATACGCAAACGGCGTTGAATCGGATGCAGCTTCACCACAGCTTCGCCGCAACTTTGTGTAAATGGCGTGAGTCCCAACCAAGGTGCTGCGCATGCGCAGGTGCTGCTCTTGAGTTCCTGATCGGCTTTTGGGCAAGGTTGGCGTCAGCCATGGACAAGGATGTGCGATGCGTGTGAGTTGGATGCTGTTCGTGCTGGCGCTGGGGACCCAGGTCGGTTGGGCCGCCAGACCGATCACTCATGAAGACGTGTGGCTGATGCCGCGGTTGGGACCAACGGTGCTCAGCGCCGACGGCGAGCACGCGGTCAGCCTATTGGTTGAGCCGGCCTACGACCCCAAGGAGGAGCGGGTCGATCTGTGGTGGATCGATCCGGCCGGAAAGCATCATTCGCGGCGTCTGACCCAACACCCCGGCGCCGAGGCGCAGCCGGATCTGAACGCCGACGGCAGCCTGTTGGCCTTCGTTGCCCAGCGCGAGGATGACACCGCGCCGCAGATCTACGTGCTGGATCTGCGCGAGGGCGGCGAGGCACGGCGGGTGACCAATCTGGCGACCGGCGCACGGCGGCCGAAGTTCTCTCCCGACGGCACTCAACTGCTGATCGAAAGCGACGTCTACCCCGGTACCCGCAATGATGCCGACAACCGGCGCGTCGCCGGCGAGATCGGCCAGCGCAAACACAGCGTACGGGTCTACGAGGCTTTCCCGGTACGCGACTGGAACCACTGGAGCGATGAGCGGCAGACCCACCTGCTGCTGGTCGATCTGGTCGATGGCTCAGTCCGCGATCTACTCGCCGACAGCGCGCTGGTGGCGCAGTCGGGATTTGCCGGACGCAGCGAAGTGGGAACCCAGGGTCTGGACGCGAGCTGGTCGCCGGATGGGCGTCAGATCGCTTTTGTGGCCAGCACCAACGCCGACCGAGGCGCGCTGGAACACATCCGCCTCGATCTGTACCTGCTCAATCTGGCCGATCTGGCGATCACCAGGATCAACCCGGCGCCACTGGACCGCGCCGCTGAGAGTTTCGAGAAGCCACGATTCAGCGCCGATGGTCAGTCCGTGCTGGCGCTGGTGACGCCGCGGACGGACCGGGTGTACAGCGCCAGCTATCTGGATCTATACGATCTGCAGCAGCGTCAGCGCAGCGCCCGGCTGTCGGCACCGCGGCAGCTGTCCATCGACAGCTATGCACTGGACCCGGACGGCCGCACGGTGTGGTTTCTGGTCGATCAGGCCGCCCATGTCAATCTGTATCGCGCCCGATTGGGCGACAGTGTCGGCAAGCGCGCCTATGGGCTGCAGCGCGGCATCTACAGCGATCTCAACGTCGCCGGCAGCCGTAGTCAGGCGCGCATACTGGCCAGCTATCAAAGTGCCATCGAGCCCGCCGAACTGGTGCGCATCGATCCGAACGGCAAGACCCATTACCCGCTGACCCAGTTCACCAAGGCCCGATTGGCCGAGTTGGACCTGCCGCCGGCGGAGGAGTTCTGGTTCGACAACGAGAACGGCGACGCCATTCATAGCCTGCTCATTCGCCCCCCGCGCTTTGATCCGGGACAGCGCTATCCGCTGCTGGTGGCGATGCACGGCGGTCCGCACAGCATGTGGAAGGACCACTTCTTCACCCGCTGGAACTACCACCTGCTCGGTTCCCCCGGCTATGTGTTGCTGTTGACCAACTATCGGGGCTCTACCGGCTACGGCGAGGCGTTCGCCCAGTCCATCCACGGCGATCCTTTCGCCGGCCCGGCCAGCGACATCAACCGGGCCGCCGACGAGGCGATCAAGCGCTTTGAGTTCATTGACGGCGAACGGCAATGTGCGCTGGGCGCCAGCTACGGTGGCCACCTGGCCAACTGGATGCAGGGCACCACCGATCGCTATCGCTGCCTGATCAGCCACGCCGGGTTGGTCAATCTGCATTCGCAGTGGGGCACCAGCGACATCGTGTACCCGCGCGAACTCGGAGCCGGCGGCCCGGTGTGGGAGCAGGGCAAAGTATGGACCGAGCAGAATCCCGCCCGCAAAGCCGCCAACTTCCGCACCCCGACCCTGCTCAGCGTCGGCGAGTTGGACTACCGAGTACCGCTGAACAACACCTTGGAGTACTGGGCGCTGCTCCAGCGCCGCCAGGTGCCCAGCCGATTACTGGTTTATCCCACCGAGGACCACTGGATCAAGAATGCGGAGAACAGCCGGCACTACTACGGGGAGGTGCATGGGTGGTTGCGGCGGTGGTTGGGTGGGGAGGGCTGAGGGCTGAGGGCTGAGGGCTGAGAAGAGCGTCGCCGGCCGCACGCAAAGCGTCCAGATGGAGCGATTTCTATGCTCGCAGTTGGCTGGCGGGCACGCTGCGCTCTGCCCACCCTACGGTTTTCGGGCCTGCTTCACGTAGGTTGGGCAAAGCGCAGCGTGCCCGACTTTCCACAGTTTCATTGCCGGCGCGAGTTTGCGATTCCGCTTAACAGCGGCAGGAAGTGAAAAGCTCTTCTCAGCCCTCAGCCCTCAGCCCTCAGCCCTTGACCAAGCTACTGGGACTCGCTTTCAGCCTCCGCCTCGACGTCCGCCGCCAGCTGCGCCGCTCGCGTATAAAAGTGATCGCTGCTCAAGCCGGAGGTCACTTGGAAGGCGGGGGGCTTGAGCAGGGCGGAAAATTCCGGGGCGTTGCTGTGGTCGTCGCGGACCTGCTGCGGCAGGTTGAAAACCAGATAGAGCAGCAGGCTGACGCTGGCCGCGACCAGCGCCTGGCGACGTCTGGAGCCGTGTGTGATCACCCCCAGATGGCCCCATAGCGCGACCGCCAGGAAGCCGAACAGGGTCAGCATGGCCAAGCCGCCCTGCAGACCGTCGCCGCCCAGGGCGAACAGCAGGTATTCGAACAGGGTGTTACCGAGCAGCGCACCGAGCATGCACAGCGCGCCGATACTCAGGTGCGCAGGGTAGTTCAACCGATGCGCGAAGACGCGATTGATCAGGGCCCAGGCCAGCGCCCAGATCACCAGCGTGGTGACGCTGCCCACCGAACCGGCCAGCGCCGGCAGCCAGTCGCGATGCTCGACCTGGTTGAGATGCTGCTGCAGGGCAATCAGCAGGGCCGCCAGCAGCGCCACCCCCAGCGCGACCGGAACCTGAGCCAGCAGTCGCGACCAGCGCCCGCCGGTGGGATCGACGCGGGCCGCGGCAATCTGCTCATCGCAGCTGCGAAAACGCAGCGCGGTATGGCCGATTCGCAGATCCATCGGTCCGGCCAGAGCGATCTTGTCCAGGCGCTGATGACTATCGGCCAAACGCAGGCCGTTGACGCTGTTCAGATCGACCAGGGTCCAGCCTTCGTCGCCCCAGTGCAGCTCGGCGTGATGGGCGCAAACGAAGGGGTCCTCCAGCACCAGATCATTGTCCAGCGCGCGGCCGATGGTCAGCCGATCGCCGCTGATCCGCACCCGCTCGCGCAGCGCACCGCTGCGCTCGTGCACTTCCAGCACCGCATCGACGCGCTCCGGCGTCATCGCTACGGGGTCCATTTCACGCTCTCCAATACGGCTTGGGCGAAGCGCAGTCCGTGGTCGATGCTGACCCCGGTCAGGACCAGGGTGGAGGTCAGCGCCTCGCGCGGCCGATTCAGGGTGATTTGGCGCTGGACCAGATCGAACAGCCCCGGATACTGCCGGTAGGCGCGCACGCAAAGCACCACCTTCAGCGGCAGATCGCCGCGGTCCACCGCCTCGGTCTGACAGGCGAAATCGCTCATGCTGTCCTCATCGCCGCCGAAGCCGCCGTAGAAGCGGGAGAAATTGTTCTCCATCAGCGCCCAGAAGCGCAGCTGACCGAGCGCATCGGTGCTGTGCAAGGTGTGCTCCATGCGTATGGCGCCGGTGTTGAGCTGATCGCTCAGGTAGATGTTCTCGTCGGTGTAGCAGCTGTAGGCGACCGTATCGACCAGCCGATCGGAGCTTTGATCGCTGTGCGAGGAGCAGTTGATGTAGTTGCCCAGCTTGCCGGGGATCTCGAAGTCGCCGAGCCGGGCAGTGACCAGCGGCTGCGCGGTCAGCTCCTCCAGATAGCGCTGCTGGTTGGCATACAGCTGACCACCGATGCGCTCGTGCAGATCCTGTTCGCTGCCGCTGCCTGCCTCCAGCAGGTTGAGCAGAAAGCCGGCCGGGATCAGAAAACTGACCTGATTGCCGGCGGTGGCGACGTTGATCCCGATCACGTTGCCGTTGCGATCCACGGTGGGCCCGCCGCTCATCCCCGGATTGATAGAGCCGCTGAAATGGATGCGCTCATACAGCGATTTCTCGAGCAGGCCGTTGTAGGTCCCCTCGATGATGGTCATGCCCAGGTCGTAGGGATTGCCGAAGGCATACAGGCGCTCCCCTTTGGCCGGCAGGTTGGATTCGATGGCCAGGAAGGGCCGGCGCACATCCTTGGCCTGCAGCAGCGACAAATCGTGCACCACGTCGACGTCGAGCAGGGTCAGTTCACCGCTGCTGCCGTCGTCGAGCACGTATTCGGCGCGATACTGGCCAGGGTGCTCAACCAGATCGGCGACCACGTGGTAGTTGCTGATGATCTCGCCGGCATCGCTGATGAAGAATCCCGAGCCCAGCGAGGATTTCTCGCCGCCGCGCTCATCGATGATGCGCACCTGCACCACCGCTTCCTTGTAGCGGGCGAAGACCTCTTCGGTACTCCAGTCCTGAGCGCGTAGCGGCGTGGCGATCAACAGCAGCAGCAATAGGGATAAAACGAGCAGGCGCATGGGGCTCCGGAAGGCGCGGTGAATCTGCGCTGCAGTATAGCCATGCGCGGGTCGGCAGGGCGTGGGTAAGAAGAACGAGGGCACAGGGCCCAGGGCTTAGGGCCCAGGGCTTAGGGCCCAGGAGGTCAAGAGCGCGCGGGGCCGGGCTTTGCTGGGCCTTGGGCTCTTGGTCCTCGGTTCAGTTCAGGAGCCAACAGCGTGCGGGCACGAAGCCCGCGGTCCCAGCTACGCCGGATCCGGCTCTTCTGGGCCCAGGCCCTGGGCCCTACCCCTTGCATCAGCCATAATGCAAGCAATGGCCAAAGCCACCGACCACTACGCCCACGTCTCCGCCTCGCCGACCCTGCCGCAGGGACGCGGGCGCGGCAATGCCTTTGATGTGGCGGAGCTCTACAGCGGCCCGGCGCCGACTGGTGAAAGCGCGGGCGAGTCCAGCGCGGATCTCGATGAGCGGCTGCGCCAAGCCTATTTCTGGATCGTCAATCACGCCATCATCAGCCCGCACTACGATCTGGAATACCACGGCGATCGGGCGCCGCAGACCTTTTTGATCGGCGACAGCAAGGCCGAATTCACTCTGCCCGGGGCGCAGAGCTACTCCAGCTTCGTGCTGATGCCGCTGCTCACCTTCGCGCTGCGCCGGCGCTGTCTGCTGGTCGGCGGGCCGGGACGCGGCAAGACCGCCAGCGCGATCCTGCTCGGCATGATGGCCGGCTACAGCCTCAAGCAGGTGCGTCGGGCGATGCAGCACGGGCAGCCGCAGATGACCATCGCCGACCTGCTCGGCAATCCGCTGCCGGCCGATCTGATCAAGGCCCAAAAAAGCAGCGAGATCCGCATCGCCTGGCGCGAATGGCTGGGACTGCGGGTGAAGATCATCGACGAATACAACCGCATTCCCACCCGCACCCAGAGCGCGCTGCTCACGGTAATGGGCGACGGCTATGCCGAGATCATGGACCAGATCTACGAGTGCCCGGAGTCGGCCTGGTTCCTGACCGCCAATGACGATGCCGGCGGCGGCACCTACCAGGTCATCGAGGCGCTGCGTGACCGCATCGACGTGGTGGTCAAGACCCTGCACTTCGTGCCCCGTTTTCTGGACGAGCTGATGTTTCGCATCGAGCAGGACGTGCGTCCGGAACAGGCGATGCCGGCGGCGATCCGCTTCAGCGAAGAGGAGATTGACGCCGTTGGCAAGGCCATTCGGGGGCTACCGATCGCCCTGGCGCTGCGCCGGCGGCTGGAGTTCTTCGTCAGCCAGTTCGAGTTCTTCGAGCCGGCCGCGGCCAAGTTCGAGTACCGCGCCAAGGACACCGCGCGGCTCTCCGGGCTGCCTTTTTCGGAGTTCAGCGCGCGGGAGAGCGGCAAGGATGCGTTGGCCGATCTGGGCCTGCAGACCACCAACGGGCTGTCGGTACGGGCGCTGATGACCATATTGCTCTACGCCAAGGGCATCGCCTGGTTCCGCGGTCAGAGCGAAGTGGGCATGGAGGATCTGCGCAACGTGCTGCCCTTCGTGCTCCACGATCGTCTGGTGCCCTTCCACGAAGCGCCCTTTTTTGACGCCGAACAGAACGCCGGCTACAAGTCCGACCGGGTCGGCTGGATCCACAAGCTGTGGGATCTGTCCTGCGCCGAATACGACCGCCAGGACCGCGACAACAACGATTCGGTGGCCTATCTGGCCGACGAACTGGCGCAGGGCCTGGACGGCCTGACCGAGAAGGAAGTCGAGCGCCGCCTCAATCGCATCGAACGATTGATCGGCGAATGGACCCGCGGTCGCAAGCTGTACGGGCCGCTATGGGACGATCTGCTGACCTTGAAGTATATGCATCAGAGGTATCGGGCTTATTTGGATTGGTTGACGGGGAAGTAGGTGCGCAGCGCTTGGCGCCGCGAGGGCCCAGGGCAGAGGGCCCAGGGCCCAGAAACAGCCCAAAGCGCGCTCTGGACTTCCTGGGCCCTGGGCCCTGGGCCCTTTCTTTGCTCCTAGCTAGCTAAGGCCCCCCGCTCCCGCAGCGCCGCAATCACCCGCTCAGCCGCCTCCTCCACATCACACTGCGTGGTATCGATGCGCAGCTCGGGCTGCTCCGGCGCTTCATAGGGCGAATCGATGCCGGTGAAGTTGCGCAGCTCGCCGCGTCTGGCTTTGCGGTACAGCCCCTTCGGATCGCGCTCCTCAGCCAGCTTGAGCGGGGTGTCGACGTGGATCTCGACGAACTCGCCGGCCTCCACCAGCCCGCGCGCCAGCGCGCGCTCGGCGCGGAAGGGCGAGATGAAGGCGGTGAGCACGATCAGGCCGGCATCGACCATCAGCTTGGCCACTTCGCCGATGCGGCGGATGTTTTCGACCCGGTCGGCGTCGGTGAAGCCCAGATCGCGATTGAGGCCGTGACGGACGTTGTCGCCGTCGAGCAGATAGGTGTGATGGCCCAGCGCCGCCAGCTGCTTTTCGACCGCGTTGGCGATGGTCGATTTGCCCGCGCCGGACAGACCGGTGAACCACAGCACGCAGCCGTGCTGGTTCTTCAGCTTGGCGCGCAGCGCCTTGTCCACGTCCAGCGCCTGGCGGTGAATGTTGTGGGCCCGGCGCAGGGCAAAGTTGAGCATCCCGGCGCCGATGGTCTGTTGGCTTTGGCGGTCGATCAGTATCAGTCCGCCGGTGTCGCGATTGACCTTGTAGGGATCGAAGGCGACGGGCTGATCGAAGCTCAGGTTCACCGAGGCGATGTCGTTGAGTTCCAGCTGCTTGGCGGCCAGATGCTCCAGCGTGTTGACGTTGATGCGGTGCTTGATGGCGCTGATCTGCACGCCGACGGTGCGGGTGCCGATCTTGGCCAGATAGGGTCGGCTGGCCAGCAGCGGCTCATCGGCCATCCACACCACGGTGGCCTCAAACTGATCGGCCACTTCGGCCGGATCGTTGGCAGCGCAGAGCAGATCGCCTCTGGAGATATCGATCTCCTCGGCCAAAGTCAGGGTGACCGCCTGGCCGACGCTGGCCTGGTCCAGATCGCCGTCGGCGGTGACGATGCGGGCCACCGTGGCGGTGCGCGCCGAGGGCAGCACGCGAATGCTGTCGCCCGGCCGTACTGCGCCGGCGACCACCGTGCCGGCATAACCGCGGAAATCCTGCGAAGGTCGGTTCACCCACTGCACCGGCATCCGCACCGGCGCGTCCTGCAGACCGCGCTGATCGGTCGGCACCGTTTCCAGTATGCCCAGCAGGGTAGAGCCGTGGAACCAGCCCAGAGCCTCGCTGGGCTGAGTGACGTTGTCGCCGCGCAGTGCCGAGATTGGCACCGCATGGACGCTGTTGATGCCCAGCCGCTTGGCGAAGGGCAGGTACTCGGCGACGATTCGCTCAAAGACCTGCTCGGAGTAGTTGACCAGATCCATCTTGTTCACCGCCAGCACCACCTGGGAGATGCCGAGCAGCGAAACCAGATAGCTGTGCCGCCGGGTCTGCGTCAGCAGGCCCTTGCGCGCGTCCACCAGCAGCACCGCCAGATCGGCGCTGGAGGCGCCGGTGACCATGTTGCGCGTGTACTGCTCGTGGCCAGGGGTGTCGGCGACGATGAAGCGCCGCGCGCTGGTGGCGAAGTAGCGATAGGCGACGTCGATCGTGATGCCCTGTTCGCGCTCGGCCTCCAGGCCGTCGACCAGCAGCGCGAAGTCGAGGTCGGAGCCCTGGGTGCCGACTCGCTGAGAGTCGCTCTGTAGGGTTGCCAGCTGATCGTCGAAGAGCTGCTGGGATTCGTACAGCAAGCGCCCCAACAGGGTGCTCTTGCCGTCATCAACGCTGCCACAGGTGATGAACTTGAGCAGTTCGGTGGCCTTGTCGGACGTTTCGGTATGCTCCTCGGCCATCAGAAATAGCCCTCCTGCTTCTTGCGCTCCATCGAGGCGCTGGGGTCTTGATCAATGACTCGTCCCTGGCGCTCCGAGCTGCGCGCGCCCAGGGTCTCGGCAACCACCGCCTCCAGGGTGTCGGCGGCCGACTCGATGGCGCCGGTCAGTGGATAGCAGCCCAGAGTGCGGAAGCGCACCCGACGCAGCACCGGCACCTCGCCGTCGCGCAGCGGCATGCGCTCATCGTCGACCATGATCAACGCGCCATCGCGCTCCACCACCGGCCGTTCGGCGGCCAGGTACAGCGGCACCAACTCGATGCCCTCGCGCTGGATGTACTGCCAGACGTCGGCCTCGGTCCAGTTCGAAAGCGGAAAGGCGCGCAGGCTCTCGCCGCGACGCTTGCGGCCGTTGTAGAGCCGCCACAGCTCCGGGCGCTGATTCTTCGGATCCCAGCGGTGCTGCGCATTGCGGAAGGACAGCACCCGCTCCTTGGCGCGGGATTTCTCCTCGTCGCGGCGGGCGCCGCCGAAGGCGACGTCGAAATGATGCAGATCCAGGGCCTGCTTCAGCGCCTGGGTCTTCATGATGTCGGTATGCACGTTGGCGCCGTGGGTGAAGGGGTTGACGCCCTTGGCCAGCCCTTCGGGATTGGTGTAGCTGATCAGCTGCAGCCCCAGCCGCTGCACCAGCTGATCGCGATGGGCGTACATCGCCTTGAACTTCCAGGTGGTGTCGACGTGCAGCAGAGGAAAGGGTAGCCGTGCCGGATAGAAGGCCTTCAGCGCCAGATGCAGCAGCACCGCGCTGTCCTTGCCGATTGAATACAGCAGCACCGGGCGCTCGGCCTCGGCCAGCACCTCGCGGAAGATATGAATGCTCTCGGCTTCCAGCCGATCCAGATGATCCATGGCCAAGGTCCGTCCCTGATCTGAACGCCGAGCATAGTCAGGATTGGCTACTGACGGTTCAGCCATTAACTGCTTAAGCAGCGGGCCAAAGCCAGACCGCTGCGGGCCCGGAAGCGCGCTTGCTGGCGGCGTGCGAGCAATCTGCGCCGGGCGCGGCTGGCGAGCCAGGCCGGCACCCTGTTGATCGGGCAATCGATAGCTGAGCACCCGCGGCGCAGCGCGATTCAGCCACTCGCTCAGCGCACCCTCGCCCAGCCACACCGGGTGGCCTAGGACCAGCAGCAATCTGCCTGGATGGGCCTGAGTCAGGCGCTGCAAGAAATCGACCAGTTGAGCCTCACGCAGACTGCCGCGCCAGGCCAGGCAGTACACCGAGCGGCGGCTGTCGATGGCGCGCAACAATCCACCGCTGCGCTCGCCGCTTGCCAACTCGGCCGGTAATGGGCATTCGTCCAGCCACAGCAGACCGCCACGCAGAGCCCGGGCGCGGCCTTTGATCTGCGCATAGACCCGCTGCCGCCACCAGCCCGGGGCGGTCTGGGTGGGATCCTCCACACCGACCAGGCCGAGCGCCTTCAGGTAGCGATGCAGCGTGCGCTGCGGCGGAATCGGCAGTTGGTTGGCCTCCAGCCATTGCTTGACCGCGGCGTGATTCCAAAGCAACTCGGACAAACCGCAGGCGCTCGGCGCTGCTGCCGCTATCGCCGCGCAGAGGCGCTGCCAATGGGCCTGCGGGATGCTCATCCCGGAGCCCGCCGGGCGACCGCCAGCCGCGCTCTTCAGTCCATCCCAGCCGCGCGCCTGCCAGGCCCGGTAGGCGGCAATCACGGTCGGCTGCGATAGCCCGCTAAGCGCCGCAGCCCGACGCAAACTGGCTCCGGCTATGCGCGCTTCCACCGCCGCTCGTTTGCGTCTTATCAGGTCGGGCTTGGACAACGGCATCCCTCATCAGCGCTAAAGTATTTTATGGCTAATGAGCTAAAGATCCAGTCGCGTGCTCCCGCCCTGGGCCCTGGGCCCTGTCTTCTGGGCCCTTAGAAAAAGAAACGGCCCCGAACGTGGGGGACGTTCGAGGCCGTTGGGGCTTACTGGACCGCCGGCCTGGGGAGTGGCCTGCGATCCCGGGGATGGTCCACTATGGGGAGGAGTGAACCTGAGCCAACATGGTCGGCTCGGGGATATTAGATGGGGTAACGGGGGGTAAGTTCCAGGGCCAAAAGTACGGTTTCGCAATAGCGTTCAGAGCTGCTTAATCTTCATGAACTTTTTGTTCAGCTCGCCGACTACGGGCGATTCGCTTGACCGAGCTGGTCCAACCGCCCATTTCTGGGCCTAGAATGTGATGCAGATCACATTTCCTCGGGAGGGCGGGCAATGGCGGGCAAATATCGTTTGGTCACGCGGAGTGATTTCGACGGTTTGGTCTGTGCTGTGTTGCTGAAAGAGCAAGATTTGATCGACCAAATCATCTTCGTCCATCCCAAGGACATGCAGGACGGCAAGATCCCGATCAACGATCAGGACATCACCACCAACCTGCCCTATGTGCCGGGCTGTCATCTGGCCTTTGACCATCACGCCAGCGAGCTCTCACGAGTCGAAGGAAAACCGAAGAATCAGATCATCGATGCTGATGCACCGTCGGCGGCTCGGGTGGTCTACAACTACTACGGCGGTGCCGATGCCTTTCCACGGGTCAGCGCGGCAATGATGGATGCGGTCGATCAGGCAGATTCCGCCCAGTACAGCCTGGAGGATGTGCTTTCTCCCAAGGGCTGGACGCTGCTCAACTACCTGATGGATGCGCGCACCGGACTGGGCCGATTCCGTGAGTTCCGGGTCTCCAACTATCAGCTGATGATGCAGCTGATTGATTACTGCCGTGACCACGATATAGACGAGATCCTGGAACTGCCTGACGTCAAGGAGCGCGCCGATCTCTATCACGCCCAGCAAACCCTGGCACGGGCGCAGATCGAGAACTGCGCCCGACAGCACGGCAACACGGTGGTCCTGGACCTGCGTGATGAAACCACCATCTACGCCACCAACCGCTTTTTCCTTTATGCCCTGTTCCCCGCCGCCAGCGTCTCGGTCCACGTGCTGTGGGGCAAAGACCGCCAGAACATCGCCCTGGCTGTAGGCAAGTCCATCCTCAACCGCTCGGCCAAGGTGCACGTCGGCGAGCTATGCCTGCAGTACGGCGGCGGCGGCCACGCGGCTGCTGGCACCTGTCAGGTGGAGGTAGCCGATGCCGATCGGGTGCTGGGTGAGCTGTTGGAGAAGATTGCGGCGGCTGATGGGTAGGGCACAGGGCTGAGGGCTGAGGGCTGAGGGCTGAGGGCTGAGGAAAGCATCGCAGTTCGGAGTTTGGAATTCGGGTTCGGATTAGCGGAGTTTGCGCGCGCGGCCGCTGGCGGACCAATGCGCTTAACTCACATGATTGTCGAAGGACAGTAGCCGGGCTCTTGCGGGTCGCCTAAAGCGCAGCCTGCCTTATTGGCAGTGCGTCCGAATCCCGGTCGATCGACAATGTCCCTTCGCAAGCGGGATCTGAAAAGCTCTTCTCAGCCCTCAGCCCTCAGCCCTCAGCCCTCAGCCCTCAGCCCTAACTACCCGCCACTCCAAATCATCCACAACAAAACTCCACCCAACCCCAACCGATAAACCAGAAACGGCGTCATTCCGATCCGCTGCAGGGTGCCCAGAAACATGGGGATCACCAGCAGTCCGGCTGCTGCCGATGCCACCATGCCGATCAGGAAGTCGCCGAACGGCGTACTGTCGTTGCCGCCGGCGAATTCCATGGCGGCATGCGCGGCACCGAGCGAGATGATCGGAACCGCAAGCAGAAAGGCAAAGCGCGCCGCGGCCGGTCTGGCCATGCCCAGCAGCAGCGCCGCGGTCATGCACACGCCGGAGCGCGAGGTGCCCGGAACCAGTGCCAGACACTGCGCGCCGCCGATAATCAGCGCGGTGCGCCAGTCCAAGGCGAACTCATCGCTGGCGTTGCTGCTCGCGCGTTGCCAGGCCCACCACAACAGCAGACCAAATCCGATCTGCGTGGTGGCGATCACCCCGTAGCTGCGCAGTGCCAGACTGACGCCCTCGGCCTGACTGAGCGCCAGCGCCACCAGCGCCCCCGGCACCGTGGCCAGGATCAAGTGCAGCAGCAGCCGCTGCTGCTCGTCGATGGCCGCACCCGGTCGCCAACGCAGCGCGCCGCCAGCCATCGCCAACCATTCGCGGCGATACCACAGCACGACCGCAAACAGGGTGCCCAGGTGCAGGCCCAAATCAAACAGCACTCCCTGGTACTGCCAGCCCCACAGCTCTGCGGCCAGATAAAGGTGTGCCGACGACGAAATCGGTAGGAACTCGGTGAGCGCCTGCACTACCGCAAGTATCAGAATCTGACTGAGATCCATTCGCCACCGTCCTGAAGTGTTGGCTTGCCACCCTGGGCCCTAAGCCCTGGGCCCTGAGCCCTGTTTGGCTGGTCAATCGTCCTGCAGATCGGCCAGTCGCTTTCGGCAGGCCTCGATCAGCGCCGAGCGCACCGCGCGCTTCTCGGTGGGCCCGACTTCACCCGGCCACTGCTGCACAAAGCGCCAGATCAGCGGTTTGTCGTAGCGCGGCGGGATGCCCTGCCGAGCAACGCTCCAGGATTCGATGATCTCCTCCAGCTCTTCGATATCAAAGCTGGTACTGAAATCCAGGGCCATGATCAGCGCCGATTCGGCCAGATCGCTGTCGGCGGGCAGCTTCGAGTAGGCCGGTTCGGCGTCATCATCCGGATCGGCGTCGCCGATGCTGGCGCGCACCTCCATCCACTGTGCCACCTGCTCACGCTCCCACAGATGGGCGCTATCGGCGTCCAGCAGCAGCGCGCGGGCCTGATTGTGGTTGTCACCATCGCCAAGCCCGAGCAGGTGGATACGTACTCCCAACTCCTGTGCCACCAGCAAACCGCCGCGCAAGTCGTCATCGCCGGTCACCAGCCAGGCATCGCTGATGTTGCGATGGTGCGCATCCATCACCAGGTCGCGGACGAATAGCGCGTCGACCCCGCGCTGCTGCCCGGACGTGTCGACCAGACCCAGACGCAGCTTGATCTGGTCGCGATAGCCGATCGCCAGCTGCGCGGGCGTGGGCGCGCCGCGGGCGCCGTCGTACCAATACACCCGCAGCAGCTCACGCTGTGGTTGTCGATCGGCAACGAACTCCTCCAGAAAGCGCAGGAATCCGTCGTAATCGACATGGATGGCATGGCGCGGCTGACGCATGCCGCTGAGCAGTCTGCTGCCCTCGGCGTAGAGATAGCCAACGTCGACATAAATCGCGTAATTGGTCATGGGTATAGGTGGACGAGAGATTGAAACGCGGCCGGCAAAGTATAGCGAGGGCTTGGCAAGACGGCGTTGTCGGCGATTCATAGCCCGACACAAGGGCCAAAGTGCGCCATTTTCGTGACTGGACCTCACATAAACGCGGCATCTCGTTGTTTTTGCGTGGACTCTCTGCGAAAGTTGAGGTCTTGCGGTCAATCACCAAAGGAGTCGGACGCGCAAGCGCGCCGGAGCGATGAGCTCAACTACGCTGGTTTTGTCGATCGTTACCGCCCTGTCCCTGGTTCTGGCAGCCTGGCTGGCCAGCCGCGTCTACGCAGAACGCAAGCGCGCGGCTGCGGCGGGCGAGGAATTCAAGTCGCTGCAAAGCACTCAATCTCAGGTGATCCACACCACCAAACTGGCTTCGCTGGGGCAGATGATCGCCGGTGTCGCCCACGAAATGAATACGCCGCTGGGCTTTGTCAAAAGCAACGTGGAAGTGGTCGGTGAACTGGTCGATGAGCATCTGGAGCAATCGAGCAAGAAGTTGCTGGTGGCCGCCGACTATCTGGACAAACTGGCGCGAGCGGATCTGAGCTCGGAGCAGGCCCAGGAGGCAGTGCGCAAGGCCGCCGTGAAGATTTCCACCGCGATCAAGGCGATCGCCGCCGCCAAGCTGGACGATGCCACCGAACTGTTGCAGGACTCGGTCGACGGTCTCGATCAGCTGACCAATCTGGTTCGCAATCTGAAAGGATTTGCCCGGGTCGACAGCGACGGCATGGATTTGATGAAGGTCAACGAGAGCATCGAAAGCGCGTTGACCATCGCCCAACATCAGCTGCGCGACCGGATCAAGGTGATCAAGGAGCTCAAGGAAGTACCGGCGGTGCGCTGCGTGCCCAGCCAGATCAATCAAGTGGTGCTGAATTTGATCAACAACGCGGCCCAGGCCATGGGCGACGAAGGCACTCTGACGCTGCGCTGCCAGCGCAACGGAGACTTTGTCGAACTGGAAGTGGAAGACAGCGGGCCAGGCATTCCCGATGAGGTGATGCCGAAGATATTCGACCCCTTCTTTACCACCAAGGCAGTCGGCGAGGGCACCGGGCTGGGTCTGTCCATCGTGCACAAGATCGTTCATGCCCATAACGGCAACATCAAGGTGCGAACTGCGGCAGGGACTGGGACGACCTTCACTGTTAGTCTGCCGGTGGATCATGCAGCATTGCGCAAGAGCGCCTAGCGTCGCCGCCAGCAATAACCCTATCCGGAGAGATCGTTTCCAATCGTGAGCGCCAAACCGATCAAAATCCTTTGTATCGATGACGAGGCCCGCATCCTGCGCGCACTCAAGGCGCTGTTCAGGCATCACGAGGTCTACATCACCAGCGATCCGCAGGAGGCGATCCGCATCGCCAAAGACGCCGACATCGATGTCATCGTTTGCGATCAGCGGATGCCGGTTATGATGGGCGTGGAGGTGCTGCGCGAGATCCGCGCGGTGCAGCCGCGGGCGATGCGCATCCTGCTCACCGGCTATGCCGACCTGCAGGCGATCCTCGGCTCGGTCAACGAGGGCGAGGTATTCCGCTACGTCAACAAGCCCTGGGACAACCGCGAACTGACCGCACTGGTCGAGCTGGCCGCCAAGATCGCCCGCGAGGCGCCGGTGGTGGACGCCGAGCCGATCAACGAGCGCGAGCAGGACGAGGCCAGGCAGCGGGTCGGTATCCTGGTCATCGAAGACGATCCGGAAACCCAGAAGCGTCTGCGCGAGATACTCGCGCCGCACTATCAGGTGCGCTTTGCAGCGACCACCGAACGCGCCCTGCAGGTGCTGGAGCAGCACGAAACCGGCGTGGTGATCTCGGAAACCGAAAGCCAGCGCGGCGATCTGACCGAGATGATCAAGTCGCTGAAGCAATATCACCCGCACATCGCCACGGTGGTGATCACCGACAGGGCCAACGCCCAGCTGGCCATCGATTTGATCAACGAAGGTCAGGTCTACCGGATGCTGCTCAAGCCGGTACGCATCGGCTCCTGCCGACTCAGCGTCGAAGCCGCCGTGGGTCGCTACTGGCAGCTCAAGCAGAACCCCAAGGCCGCCCGCCGATTCCTGGTCGCCCCGCGCGTGTCGCCCTCCTGGCTCAATGCCTCGCTGCTGGAACGGATCAAGCTGCTGCCGTCGCGGCTGCTGGGGGCGGGTCGGGTCAACTGACCGCAAGTCCGCGCGATGCCAACCGCCGGTTATTCGGGTACGCCACTGGCCAAGAAGCTTGGAGTCAAGCCCGGCGCCAAGCTCGCTGGCATCAGTGCCCCCGAAGCCTACGCGGATTGGCTCGAGCCGCTACCCGTAGACGCCTCCTTACACTGTATCGATGTGACCGAAGCCGGTGCCGAGTACGCCGTGCTGCATTGGTTCGGTACCTCGCGCGAGGACTTGGCGGCTGCCCTGCCGGAGCTCGGCAAAGCCATCTTCCCCGACCGCAGCCTGTGGATCTCCTGGCCCAAGCGGGCCTCCAAAGTACCCACCACCATCACCGAAGACGTGATCCGCGAACTGTGCCTGCCGCTGGGTCTGGTCGACATCAAGGTCTGCGCGGTCAGCGAGGTCTGGTCCGGGCTCAAGCTGGTATGGCGTAAGGAGATGCGCGGAAAGGGCTCAGGGGCCTAGCCCGCCAAGTCCGGGGCATCGATCTGGGCCCTGGGCCCTGCTCTTGCTCTTACTGGGCCCTTTCGTTGCGTCTATCTACCAATCCGGCGGCAGAATGCGATCGTCCTGCGCGACTCGTACGAAGTCCCCGGCCAGCGCCTTGTAAAGCGCCACCAGCGCGGTGGCGCGGTTGGTGGCGGCCTGCAGGGACTGGTCGCGCAGGTCCAGGGCGGTGCGCTCGGCGTCCAGTACGACCAGATAGTCGCCAGCGCCGGCGTCCAGGCGCTGACGGGCCAGATTGAGGGCCTGATCGGCCTCGCTGCTGGCCTGCTGCAGGATCAGCGCCGACTGCTGCGCGGCGCGGTAGCCGGCCAGGGCGTTTTCGGTTTCTTCCAGCGCCCGCAGCAGCGTGTTTTCGAAAGTCGCCAGGGCCTGCTCGGTGCGCGCCTCGGCGGCAAGGATGCGCCGCTTGACCCGGCCGTAATCGAGGAAGTTCCAGCTCAGCACCGGGCCGAAGCGCCAGCGTTCGGCGTCGCTCTCGAACAGATCGCCGGCGCTGGCCGCGGTCCAGCCGAAGGCGCCGGTGAGATTGAGTTTGGGGTAAAGCTCGGCAGTCTCGGCGCCGATGCGCGCGGTGGCGGCGGCCAGATCGCGCTCGGCGGCCTGCACGTCCGGGCGCCGCTGCAGCCAGTCCAGCGGCGTGCCGATGGCGACCAGATCGGTGCGCATCGGCAGTTCGCGCTGGTCGGCGATGGATTCGCGCAGGGACTGCGCGCTCTGCGCGGTGAGCACCGCCAGGCGCTGCTCGTGACGCGCCACTTCGGCCTCCAGCTGCGGCAGATTGGCCGCCACCGACAGACCCAGGGCGCGCTGCCGGGCGACGTCCAGTGCGGTGCCTCGGCCGGCCTCCAGCATCTGCTCGAGCAGCTTGATGTTCTCTTCCAGGTTGGCCACGTTGCGGCGCTGCACCGCCAGCCTGGCCTGGGTGCCGCGCAGCGCCACGTAGGCCTGCGCCACTTCCGCTTCGACGATGCGCTGGGTATCGGCCAGGCGCGCACGCGCCGCCTCGGTGTCTCGATAGATCGCCTCGCTCTGCCGCTTCAGGCTGCCGAACAGATCGATCTCCCAGATCGCGTCGAAGCCCAGGCGGTAGCTGTCGTTGGTCTGGGCGATGTCCGGGGGCAGATTGGGATCGCGTCCGGAAGGCTTGTTGCGTTCGCCGTCGGCGCCCGCGGTGACCGTCGGGAACAGGCTGAACACGGTCAAGCCGCGCAAGGCGCGCACCTCGTTGAGGCGGCCCAAGGCCAGCGCCAAGTCCCGGTTCTCCACTCGGGCCCGTTCCAGCAGCCGCTGCAGATCCGGATCACCCAGCGCTTCCCACAGCGCACCCTGCGCCGGCTGAACGGCGTAGCCCTGGGCCTGATCGAACTCAGACGGGACCAAGTCGGTTTGCGGTTCGCGGTAATCCGGGCCCACCGCGCAGGCGCTCAGCGCAAGCGCGGCAGCGAGCGGAAGGGCGCGTCGGCACGTGGCTTTGATCGACTTAAGCATGGGCCGTCTCCTTGCTGCTGCGCTCGGCCAGCGTGCGCACCACCACGTAGAACACTGGGGTCAGGAACAGCCCGAAGATGGTCACCCCGAGCATCCCGCAGAACACCGTTACCCCCATCACGTGACGAATCTCCTCACCGGCGCCGGAGGCGAAGACCAGCGGCACCACGCCCATGATGAAGGCGAAGGAGGTCATCAGGATCGGCCGCAGCCGCAGTCGGGAGGCCTCGATGGCCGCTTCGATGATGCTGCGTCCCTGCTGCTCCAGATCGCGGGCGAACTCGACGATCAGGATCGCGTTCTTGCAGGCCAGACCCATCAGCACCACAAAACCGATCTGGGTGAAGATGTTGTTGTCCAGGAAGGTCGGAGGGCCGGTAGGCGGCCAGATCGCCAGCGACAGGCCGTGGATGAAGTTGATCATGAAGATCCCGCCGACCGCCGCGAGCAGCGCCATCGGCACGATCAGGATCACCGACAGCGGCAGCGACCAGCTCTCATACAGCGCCGCCAGCACCAGGTAGACCAGCATCACGCACAGCGGGAACACCAGCAGGGTCAGGTTGCTTTGGGCCAGCTGCTGGTAGGTCAATCCGGTCCATTCGAAGGTCATTCCGCTGGGCAGCGACTGCTGGGCGAACTGCGCGGCCATCGCAATGGCCTGGTTGCCGGACATCTGCGAGGGATCGGCGGCAGCGCCCAGATCGGCCGCCGGATAGCCGTTGTAGCGGATCACCGGGTCCGGACCGAAGCTTTCGCTGACCTGCACCACCGAGCCGATCGGCACCATCTCGCCCGCGCCGTTGCGGGTCTTCAAATTGGTGATGTCGTCAATCTCATCGCGGAAGGGCGCGTCGGCCTGGGCGTAAACGCTGTAGGTGCGGCCGAATAGGTTCATGTCGTTGACGTAGGCCGAGCCCAGGTAGATCTGCAGGGTCTGGAACACGTCAGTGAGCTGCAGGCCCTGCTCCTTGGCCTTGGTGCGATCGACGCTGGCCTCCAGCTTGGGCACGTTGGACTGATAGGAGCTGATGACCGAGTAGGGATCGAAGCCGGGCGTGCTGCGCAAGCGGCCGGCGAGCGCCTGGACCTGATTGTTGAGCTCGCCAAAGCCCAGCCCGCCGCGGTCCTGCACGTACATCTCGAAGCCGGCAGCGTTGCCCAGGCCGAGCACCGGCGGCGGCATGAAGGCGAAGGCCAGGCCTTCCTTGATCTGGCTGAACTGACCGCTGAGGGTGATCGCAATGTCCTTGGCCAGCTCCTCGCGGGTGGCGAAGTCCTCCAGACCGATGAAGATGGTGCCCATGTTCGGCGTGTTGCTGAACTGCAGCGCGTTGAGGCCGGGGAAGGCCACCGCGCTCTCCACCCCATCGGTGTTTCTGGCGATCTCCGACATCTTCTGGATCGCCGCCTCGGTACGGTCCAGCGAGGCGCCCTCGGGCATCAGCACGCCGGCGAACAAATACTGCTTGTCCTGAATGGGAATGAAACCGCCGGGTACCGCGCGGAAGGCCATCACGCAGGCCACCAGCAGGACCGCGTAGACCAGCAGCAATCGTCCGCCGCGGCGCGTGTTGCGCGCCACCGACTCGCCGTAGGCCTCGCCGGCACTGGCAAAGACCCGGTTGAAGGGGCGGAAGAACCAGCCCAAGCCGGCCTCGATCCAGCGCCCCAGCCGATCCTTGGGCGCATCGTGACGCTGCAGCAGCACCGCAGACAGCGCCGGCGACAGGGTCAGCGAGTTGATCGCCGAGATCACCACCGACACCGCAATGGTCACCGCAAACTGGCGATAGAACTCACCGGTTACCCCGCCCAGGAAGGCCAGCGGCACGAACACCGAGGCCAGCACCAGCGAGATGGCGATAATCGGCCCAGACACCTCCTCCATCGCCTTGTGCGCGGCGGCCAGCGGCGCCATGCCTTCCTCGATATGACGCTCGACGTTCTCCACCACCACGATGGCGTCATCGACCACGATGCCGATCGCCAGCACCAAGCCGAACAGGGTCAGCACGTTGATGGAAAAACCCAGTAGCCAGAGCACCGCGAAGGTGCCGACGATGGACACCGGCACCGCGATCAGGGGAATCAGCGAGGCGCGCCAGGTCTGCAGGAAGACCACTACCACCAGCACCACCAGGGCGACCGCTTCGAGCAGCGTTGTGACCACCGCGCGGATGGAATCGCGCACGAACACGGTGGGATCGTAGACCACGTCCCACTCCACACCTTCGGGGAAGGACTGAGCCAGCTCGGCCATCTTGGCGCGCACATCGGTAGACAGCTGCACCGCATTGGCGCCGGGCGATTCGAAGATCGGGATGGCCACCGCCTGCTTGCCGTTGAGCAGCGAGCGCAAGGCGTACTCGTTGGCGCCGAGCTCCACTCTGGCCACGTCGATCAGCCGGGTGATTTCGCCATCGTCGCCGGTCTTGACCACGATCTGCTCGAACTCCTCAATGCTGTCCAAACGACCCTTGACGCTGATCGGCAGCTGGAAGTCGGTCTTGGAGGCCTGTGGCGGCGCGCCGATGGCGCCGGCGGAGACCTGGATGTTCTGTTCGCGTATCGCGCCAACGATGTCGGCGGCGGTCATCGAGCGGGCCGCGGCCTTTTCCGGGTCCAGCCAAACCCGCATCGAGTAGTCGCCGGAGCCGAAGATCAGCGCCTGACCAACGCCGGGGATGCGGGCGATCTCGTCCTTGATGTTGAGGGTGGCGTAGTTGCGCAAATACAGCGCGTCGTAGCGCTCGTCGGGCGAGAGCAGATGCACCACCATGGTCAGATTGGGCGACTGCTTGGTCGCCGACACGCCCAGCGCGCGCACCGCTTCGGGCAGCCGCGGCAAGGCCTGGGCGACGCGGTTCTGCACCTGCACCTGGGCCAGGTCGATGTCGGTGCCCTGCTTGAAGGTCACCGTCAGCATCATCACCCCATCGGAGCCGGCGATGGACTTCATGTAGATCATGTTCTCCACGCCGTTGATCGCCTCTTCCAGCGGGGCGGCTACGGTTTCGGAGATGGTGGTGGGGTCGGCACCGGGATAGACCGCGCGCACCTGCACCGACGGCGGCACCACTTCGGGGTACTCGCTGATCGGCAGATTGGGGATCGCAATCAATCCGGCGACGAAGATCAGTATCGACAGCACCGCGGCGAAGATCGGCCGGTCGACGAAGAAGCGGGAGGCGTCCATGGACATGGCTACGGCGTCCTTTGAATTCGGCTTGAACCGCCGCGGACCGCCGTAGTGGGCAGTCTTGCGGCGTTTGGGATTCGATGCGCTAGTGGGCTAGGGAGCAGTCTCGCCGGTGGCGACAGGCGCTGCGGCGACGAACTCGGGGTCATTCATCGGCACCTGCACCGGATTGACTGGCGCACCGGGGTAGAAGATCTTGCGGGTGCCGTTGACCACCACCCGATCGCCCAGCTCCAGGCCGCTCTCCACCACCCGCAGACCATCGACCTGGGCGCCGAGAGTGACGTCCTTGCGCATTGCCTGGTTGTCGGCGTTGACCACGTAGACGTATTTGCGGTCCTGGTCGGTGAGCACGGCCCGCTCGTGGATCAGCTTGGCCTGATAGCCGCCGGTGCCAAGCAGCTTGACCCGGGCGAACAGCCCCGGGGTCAGGCGGCCGTCGGGATTGGCCAGCAAGGCGCGGGCGCGTATCGAACCGGTGCGTGGGTCAAGCTGGTTGTCGACGAAGACCATCTCACCGTTGAGGGGATAACCTTCATCGTTGGACAAGCCGACCTTGACCGGATTGCGCTGGTCCCTGGAACTGGGCCGCAGGCCTTCACGGGCCAGCTCCTGGTAGCGCAGATAGACCTGCTCATCGCCTTCAAAGGCGACGTAGACCGGATCGACGGAGACCAAGGTGGTGAGCATGCTCTGCCCGGCCTGGACCAGGTTGCCGGGCTTGATCATGGCGGCGCCGATGCGGCCGCTGATCGGCGCCTCGATGCGTGAGAACTCGACGTTCAGTTGGGCCTGACGAACCCTGGCCTTGGCCGCTGTCAGATCGGCCAGAGCCTGCTGCACTTCGCCGCGGCGCTGCTCCAGCTCCTCGGCGGAAACGGCCTTGATCGCGGCCAACTTCTCCGATCGCGCCACTTCGGTCCGGGCCAGCTCCAGCCGGGTCGCGGCGCGCGCCTGGTCGGCACGAGCGGAGTCGGCGGCGGCGCGGTATTCGCGGTCGTCAATCTGGAACAGCAGGTCGCCCTTGCTCACCAGCCCGCCTTCGGTGAAGTGCACGCTGTCCAGATAGCCGGTGACCCGCGGGCGCAGATCCACTGTCTCAATCGCTTCGATATGGCCGGAGAAGCTGTCCCATTCGGTGACCTCAGACTGTTCCACCACCGCCACGTTGACCTCGGGCGGCGGGAATTCGGGTGGACCGCCGGCGCCACCGCAGGCGGTCAGCAGGAGAGCGGCGAGGGCGATGGCAACGTTGCCGAGCGGCAATGATCGCGACTTCATGACAGGGTGTCCTTGTAAAAGGGTTTGGAATTCATGGATTGCTGGCTTATCGGCCTTGACGGGTGTCGGCCGCCTGGGCGGGATCGGCTTCGCCTGACCACTGCCGAGCCAGCTTCTCGATCTCCGCGATCACTCGTTCACGCATGCCGGGCGGCAGTTCGGTGCACTTGAGCGTTTCCATCCAGAACAATCCGTCGGCAGCCAGCCGCAGCACCCACAGGCGCAGCTCGTGTTCCGACATCGCCGCGGCGATGGGCTGATTCTCGCGTTGAAACTCGCGTACCGGCTCGAGCAGGCTGGGATCATGAGCCACCGCGCCGAGCATCCCGCCGACGAAACGCCGCCGTTCCGGATCATCGTCGGTGCAGCTGCGCAGATGGGCCAGCACCGGCGCCGCCGGATCGTCGCCCAGCTGCGCCAGATGACTGGCCTCGCGCGCCGACCAGTGCTCCACATCGCGCTGCACCAGCGCCTGTAGCAGCAGCTCCTTGGTCGGAAAGTGATAGGTGATCCCGCCGCGAGTCACCCCGCTTTCGGCGGCAATCTCCTCGAAGGTCAGCTTGGCCGCGCCATGGCTTTTAACGATGCGCTCAGCGGCATCGAGGATCTTGGCGCGGGCCTTGGGTGGTCTGGTCATGGCGGGTAACTATACAGGATGTTCTGTAAAGTTACTGTGTCAGAAGTATTGCAGCGGGCGCCTGCTGCTGACGGCGTGATGGCGGGAAGCGGGTGCGCCAGGGCCCAGGGAAAAGGGCCCAGGGCCCAGAAAGAGATCACGCGCCGAGCTTTCCTGGGCCCTGGGCCCTCTACCCTGGGCCCTGAGCTTTGCCGTTGGCTACACGAGCGTACACAACCCCCGATCCCCCGGCGCGCTCAAGTGGGACATGGCGTTGAAGCTCTGCACCCGCCAGTTGCCGGAGGAATCCAGGCGCAGCTGGCTGACGGCGCTGTTCATCAGGGCCAGATTGAGGTCCACGGCCGATGCGGCCGGAGCGCCGAGGGCGGTTTGGATGAAGGCGGAAATTATCCCGCCCGAACTGACCACCAGCAGTCGCGAGGACTCCTGCGCGGCGGCAATCAGGCGGTTGCTGACGGTCTGGATACGCTGACGAAACTGATCGAAGGGCTCCGGCACCGCCGCATCCAGCCGGCCCTCGGTCCAGGCCAGCAGCGCGGTACGCAGCGCCGGGATCCAGCGCCGGCGATCGCTGGGCATCTCCTCCAGGGCGACCAGCGTCGGCGCCTGCGGATCGACCTCCTTCAGTCCCGACAGCAGCGCATCGAAGCGATACTCGTTCAGTTCCGGCCACTGCACGCTGTCCGGTAGCGGCTTGCCAGCGGCGGCATAGCGCTCGGCCAGTGTTTCCAGGGTGCGCTGCTGGCGAACCAGGGTTCCGGAGCAGACGAAATCGAAGCGTTGATCATGACTGAGCCAGTGCTCGGCCAGGCGGCTGCTCTGCATCTCGCCGATGGGCGAAAGCTGGTCATAGTGTTGTGGATCCTGGCCGGCCTGGCCGTGGCGCATCAGGGTCAGTTGGCTCATATCGTTACCGGGCCGCGGGGCGAAGGGCCTGATTCTTAGCGGGACGCGCGATTCGCACAAGAGCCAGACCGGTTTGGT
Organism: Gammaproteobacteria bacterium; assembly: GCA_030430155.1. Taxonomy (GTDB): domain Bacteria; phylum Pseudomonadota; class Gammaproteobacteria; order Xanthomonadales; family SZUA-5; genus SZUA-5. The sequence goes on along the minus strand of JAUIFV010000001.1, from coordinate 16,090 downwards.
CTTTTGCCAGCGTCCAGATTCAGGGTCGGCATCCGGGCTAAACTGGACGGCCGTCCGCGTCCTATGAAGTCTGTGCCCGCATTGTCCGTCCACCGCATCATCGGCGTTGCCGCACTGGCGCTGCTGTGCATGGCCTGTTCGCCGATACGTCCGGGGATGGTCAAGCCGCTCAGCTACGCCTATCCGCCGCTCACCGACAGTCCGGCCGCCGTCGCCATGGGTCCGCGCCTGCCCAGCGATCGCGGCAGCACCTCCTTTCGCCTGGTGCCGCTCGGCGTAGATGCCTTCGCGCTGCGCGCGGTGAGCGCCGAGATCGCGCAGCGCAGCCTGGATCTGCAGTACTACATCTGGCACGACGACATGACTGGCAAGCTGCTCGCCTATGAGGTGCTCAAGGCGGCCGATCGCGGGGTGCGGGTGCGCTTTCTGATGGACGACATGGACGCGCGCAGCAAGACCGGTCAGCTCAGCGTGCTGGACTCGCATCCGAACATCGAAGTGCGGCTGTTCAACCCCTACATCACCCGCGGCGGCTGGATTCGCTCCTCGGTAGAGTTCGCCCTGCGCGGCAGCCGATTGAACCGGCGCATGCACAACAAGACCTGGCTGGTGGACTCGCGGGTGGCGTTGATCGGCGGCCGCAACGTGGGCGATGAATATTTCGACGCCAGCGGTGATCTGAACTTCGAAGATCTGGATCTGGTGGTGGTCGGCGAGCTGGTCAACGACGCCGCCGAGCAGTTCGACCGCTATTGGAATAATGAGGCGGCGATCCCCATTGCCTACGTGCGCAACGTGCCCAAGCCGCGCAACGGTGATCTGGATCAGATGCGTGAGCGGCTGGCCGAGAACTGGGCCCAGGCGCAGGGCAGTCCCTTTCTGCAGCGGGCCGGCGATGCGCTGCTGATGGAAAGCATCCTCAGCGGCCAGACCACCGCGATCGTCACCACCGACGCGCGCCTGCTGGTGGACGATCCGCGCAAGGTGGACCCCAGCGTCGACGATCTGGAGCCGGGCGTACGCGAAGGTCTGGCCGCGGCGCTGCACAACTCCACCGATGAGGTGAATCTGATCTCGCCCTACTTCGTTCCCGGTCGCGACGTCACCCAGGGCCTGCTGCTGCTGGAGGAAACCGGCGTGGAGGTCAGCGTGTTGACCAACTCACTGGCCGCCAGCGACGTCGCCGCGGTGCACAGCGGCTACATCCGCTACCGCGAACCGCTGTTGGAAGGCGGGGTGGATTTGTACGAGATGAAGCTCAACCACCATGCCGAACCCGGCGACACCGAAGGACGGCGGCGACTCGGTCTGGGCTCATCCAAGGCCAGCCTGCACACCAAAGCCGCGGTATTCGACAACCACCGGGTCTTCGTCGGCTCCTACAACCTGGATCCGCGTTCGGCCTGGGCCAACAGCGAAATGGGCGTGCTGATCGAGAGCGAGGAGCTGGCCCGCCAGCTGGACCGCGTCTACCAAACCTCCATCGACCCGCGCCGTTCCTATCAGGTGCGACTGGACGAGGCGGGCGAGCTGTACTGGGTCGATCGCGTCGACGGTGAGGAGCGGGTGCAGGAACGCGAGCCGGATGCCTCGCTGTTCAGGCGGATATTGACCACGATACTGAGCTGGCTGCCGATTGAGCCTTTGCTTTGATGAAGCAGTGCCAGTAGCCAGTTCCAGTCGCCAGGAGAAGCGCCGACGTGCGAGCGTTTTCTCAGCCCTCAGCCTTCAGCGCTGAGACAGCGACGATTTCCCCCTCCACGCAGGCAAAGCACCCACCGCTGCGGTGATCCATCAGCAGTCCGCCGGTGAGTCTGGAAAAGGCAGGCAGCAGCAAGCCGTTCGGAGTCAGCACGAAGGCCGGCCAGCGTCGCGGCAGGCCGGGGAGTCGGATGACCGGATGCAGGTGACCGCTGAGGGTGGGCAGCGCGGACTTGGTCGTGGTCTGATGACACAGGCTCAGGCCGCCCAGCGACAGTCCGTCCGGCCGCACTTGGATGCCCAGCGCCTCTCGCGCGGCGGCGGCGTTGGCGCCGGTCAACACGCGGTCGTGGTTGCCGGCGATGACCTCCACAATCAGTTCCGAATGTTGCCGCCGGAATCGCCGCCAGCGCTGCAGCCAGGGCGCTTCATGCAGTGGGCCGTGGAGCATGTCGCCGAGCACCCACAATGTATGCGGTCGGTAGCGATCCACCAGTGCCTCGAGTCGCTGCAGATCGCTGCTGGTGCTGCCGCGCGGGGTCAGAATGCCAGCGCGGCGCAGGGTGTCTGCCTTGCCCAGATGCAGATCGGCAATCAGCAGGGCCTGCTGCGCGGGCCAATGGATCGCGCGCTGACCTAGCAGGGTCAGCTGTTGGCCTGCCAGCTGCACGCGATGCTCAGCGCCCAAGACCGCGCTCCAGCTTGGCAGCGGCGCGTTGCACCCGGGTGCGCCAATCCTCGTTGCTTAGGTGGCCGCGCTGGCTTTCGGCCCACAGCGGAAAAGCCAGCGGACTCAGTGCGGTCAGCGCCAGCTCGTCTCTGAGCAGCGCCGACAGGCGGCTGAGCAGCTCACCCAGTTCGTCCTCGCGCAGCTGCTGCTGGCGCACCTCGCGCTCGGCTTGGCCGAGCAGCAGATGAGTCGGGTCGTGTTCGCGCAGCACGTCGTAGATCAGCGCGCTGGAGGTCTGCAGAGCGCGCAGTGAGCGCGGCGCGCGACCGGGCAGCGAGGGCGGCAGCAAACCGGCGACTCTGGCTACCTCACGAAACTGGCGTCGGGCCAGCTCGGCCAGGTTCAAACACTGGGCCAGATCGGCGTGCAGTCCGGATGGCGTCAGCAGCCGCTCCCAGCGACCGGCATCCAGCGCGGGGAGGCTATCGCCGGCCAGCATCAGGCCGTAGTCGCTGCAGGCGTAGCTGTAGCTGCCAGGGGAGATCTGCGCCAGCCGCCAACTCAGCAGTGCGGCCAAACCGTCGTGCAGCTGACGACCGGCGAATGGATAGAGGAACAAATGCTCCCCTTCGCCGCTTTGGGCGTACTCGACCAACAACCGATTGGCGCGAGGCAGCCGAGAGCGCTGCGCCTGAACCTCGCGCAGCGGCGCCAGCGCCTGCCGCTCGGCCGCATCGCCCGGCTCGGCCAGCACCGCGGCGACCCCGGCGCCGACCGCGTTGGACAGCGGCAGCGAGCCACCCTGCCAGCGCGGCACCCGACTGCTGCGGGCACTGGCTGCCTTGACCAGTACGTTCATCTGCTCGATCCGCACCAGCTGCAGGGCGCGGCCTGCAAACAGAAACACATCGCCCGGCGCCAGCTGGCCGACGAAGCGCTCTTCGACGTGGCCGAGCAGGCGGCCGCGCAGGGTCTTGACCAGCAGCGCGCCGTCGCTGGCGATGGTGCCGATGGAGAGGCGATGACGCATGGCGATGCGCCGATCGGTCAGCTGATAGCGTCCGCTCTCGTCGCGGCGTAGGCGCTGGTAGTCGGGATAGTTGGCCAGCGCTTCGCCGCCCACCTCCAAGAAACGCAGCACCGCGGCCCAGCGCGCCGGATCTAGGTCGGCATAGGCGTGGGTCTGGCGCAGTTCCTCCAACAGCTGATCGGGTTCGAAACCGCCACCCAGGGCCAGGGTGGCGGCGTGCTGGGCCAGCACATCCAGACAGCCGGTCAGCGGCGCACGCGCTTCGATCTGCCCTTTCGCCACCGCGCGGCGCACCGCGGCGTACTCGGCCAGCTCCAGCGCATGAGTCGGCACGCCGATGATCCGTCCGCTCTCGCCGGGCCGATGGCGAGCCCGACCGGCGCGCTGCAGCAGCCGCGCAACGCCCTTGGGGCTGCCGATCTGCAGCACCTGCTCAACCGGTGGGAAGTCCACGCCCAGATCCAGGCTGCTGGTGGCGACCACCGCGCGCAGCCGGCCGGCGGCCAGATCCTGCTCCACCGTCCACCGCTGCTTGCCATCGATGGAGCCGTGATGCAGAGCCAGGGAGTCTGGCGCTTCGGGCCAAACCGAGGCCAGCGCCTGATGCCAAAGCTCGGCCTGCGAACGGGTGTTGGTGAACAGCAGCGAGCTGCGTGCCTGACGCAGCCGCGCCAGCACCTGCGGCAGCTGGCTCAGTCCCAGATGGCCGGCGTAGGGAAAGCTACCAGGGTCGGCTGGCAGTAGACACTCCACTTCGGTGGGCCGCAGCAACGCGCCGCCCACCAGCAGCGGGTAGCTCTCGCCGGGGATCAGCACCTGCGCGGCCTGCCGCAGGTTGCCCAATGTCGCCGACAGACCCCAAGTGCGCAGGCCTGACGCCAATCGACGCAGCCGAGCCAGACCCAGCTCCAACAGCACGCCGCGCTTGCTGCCGATCAGCTCATGCCATTCATCCACCACCACCGCGCGCAGCTGGGCCAGGTGACCCTGGGTGTCGGCATAAGACAGCAGCAGCGCCAGCGATTCGGGCGTGGTGACCACCACCTCGCGCTTGCCGGCGCGGGCCAGGCGCCGATCGCGGGCGCTGGCATCGCCGGTGCGCAGCACCACCTGCCAATCCAATCCGACCCCGTCGATGAGCAGTTGCAGGGCCCGGACGGTGTCGGCTGCCAGGGCGCGCAGCGGGGTGATCCACAGCAAACGCGGCGCGCCGCCGCGGTCGTCCTCCCGTAGTGCCTCGATCAGCGGACCGCCGGCCACGGCCAGAGTCTTGCCGCTACCGGTGGGCGTGTGCAGCAGTCCGGATCGCCCATCCAGATAGGCACGCCACACCATCCGCTGATGCGGCAGAACGGACCAGCCCTGGGCGGCGATCCAGGCCCGCAGCGGAAGTTCGGGGTCGGCTGCTAGCGCCGACAGGACGCCGTCACGCCGAACGTCATCGGAGCCGGAGCGAACGGACGCGCCTGAAAGTGCATACCCATCCCGACTGGGCCCTGAGCCCTGGGCCCTGTGCCCTCCCGCCGCCACGCTCCCCTGGGCCCTAAGCCCTCTGCGCGCCCTCACCGCGCCAATGCCGCCAGCGTCGCCAGCACATCCGCCTCCGCAGCGACCTTGTCCTCACGCCAGCGGGCGATACGCGGAAAGCGCAGGGCAATGCCGGACTTGTGGCGCGGGCTGCGGTTGACTCCTTCGAAGGCCAGCTCGAAGACCTGCAGCGGCTGCACCGAATGCACCGGGCCGAAGCGCTCGATGGTGTGGGCGCGGATCCAGCGATCCAGGCGGCCGATCTCGGCATCGGACAGCCCGGAATAGGCCTTGGCCACCGGCACCAGGGCCTCGTCCTGCCAGACCGCGAAGGTGTAGTCGGTGTACAGATTGCTGCGCCTGCCGTGGCCGGCCTGGGCGTAGATCAACACCGCGTCGATGCTCAGCGGCTCGATCTTCCACTTCCACCAGTCGCCGCGGCGACGACCGCTGCGGTATGGCGAGCTGCGTCGTTTCAGCATCAGCCCCTCGACGCCACGATTGCGCGCCTCACTACGCAGCTCGGCCGCGGCTGCCCAGCTGTCCGCCGCCACCAGCGGCGATAGCGCCAGTGCGGATTCGTCCTGAACCTGTAGCAAGTCACCCAACTGCTCGCGGCGCTGTGCCAGCGGCTGCTCACGCAGATCGCGACCGTCGATCTCGAGCAGATCGTAGGCGAGCAGTCGCAGCGGCGCCTCGCGCAGCGACTTGGCTCCCGGCTTGCGCCGCTGGATGCGCGTCTGCAGGACGCTGAAAGGCAGCGGCAGCGCTTCGCCGGCGCGCCAGGCGAGGAGCTCGCCGTCAATCACACAGCCGTCCGGCAGCTCGGCCGCGGCTTGCTCAATCTCCGGGAAGCGCCCGTCCAGACGCTCCTCGCCGCGCGACCACAGCGCCAGCTCGCCGTCGCGGCGGATCAGCTGCAGGCGGATGCCGTCCCATTTCCACTCCAGCTGCCAGTCGTCGATGGCGCCGAGCTGGTCCGGCGCCTTCTCCAGCGGCGAGGCGAGAAAGAAGGGATAGGGCTGGGCGCGATCACCGCGCTGTGGCGCGATTGACAGCAGGGCGGCATGGAATTCGGCTGACGGCGTCCAGTCGCCGAGCAGGCGCTGGGCGATGGTCGCCACCGGCAGTCCACTCATCTGCGCCAGCACCCGCTGCACCAGGCCCTGAGCCACGCCCACGCGCAGTGCGCCGGTGAGCAGCTTGGTGTAGACCAGACGTTGCGCGTAGGGCAGCGCCCACCAGGCGCTGATCACCGCCTCCCGCCGCGGTTCCTCCTCGGCACCTTTCAGCGGCAACAGGTGCTGCTCAATCCACACAGTGAGGCTCCGCATGGGCGGCTCTGAGTCCGGCTCCGGCAGCAACAGCGTGCAGGTCTCAGCCAGGTCGCCAACGTGGCTGTAGCTTTCCTCCACCAGCCAATCCGGCGTGCCGCTGGCCGTCGCCACCCAGCTGCGTAGCTCGCCGCTGCGAACCAGCCCGCGCAGCCGCCCGCCGCAAAGCAGCCACACGGCCCAGCTCGCCGAGGCGGGGTCGGCCTGACCCAGGTAGTCGGCGATCGCCGCCTGCTTCTCGCTGGTGGCGGTGGTGCGATCCAGGCGCTGGTAGAGGGCAGCGAAGCGCTCCATCAGGCGCCGTCCCGCAGATCGGCAAAGGTCTCGGCCTGCAAACCGCATTCGCGCAGCAATCGAATCAGCGCCGCGGAATCGCCGTGGGTGGCGATGATGCGCCGTGCGCCGCAGTCTTCGATAGACTGCAGCAGTCCCGGCCAGTCGGCGTGATCGCTGACCACAAAGCCGCGCTCGTAGCCGCGCCGGCGGCGGTTGCCGCGGATCTGCATCCAGCCGGAGGCAAAGCCCAGCTGGGCCCCGCGAAAGCGCTTCAGCCAGGGCGAACCGGCGGCCGAGGGCGGCGCCAGCACCAGCGCGCCGGCGCTGTCCTCGCCCTTTTCGATGTCTTTTACCGCGCGAGTCTCCGGCAGTGCCACGCCGGCGCGATCATAGGCGTCCACACCGGCCTGGATGGCGCCGTGCAGCCAAAGCTTTTTCGCCCCCAGCCGGCCCAGTTCGGCGAGCAGCCGCTGCGCCTTGCCCAGCGCGTAGCAGAGCAGCACCGCGGCCACTCCGCGCCGGCCACACTCGGCCTGCCAATCAAGGATCTGCGCCGCGACGTCGGCCGTCTGCGGCCAGCGGTAAACCGGCAGGGCGAAAGTGGTTTCGGTGACCAGCACATCGCAAGGCACCACTTCGAAAGGCGCGCAGGTGGGATCGGGCTGACGCTTGTAGTCGCCGCTGGCCACCCAGACCTGGTCGCCGTGCGCGACGCGCACCTGCGCCGAACCGAGCACGTGCCCGGCCGGATGCAGACTGACCCGCACCGGGCCCAGATCGAAGCCCTGTCCGGCGTGGTGCTCGCTTAGCGCGATGTCCTCCCCCAGCCGCCAGCGCAGGATCTCCGCGCCATCGCCCAGCGCGTGATAGACACCCATTCCGGCGCGCGCATGATCGCTGTGCCCGTGGGTGATCACCGCCCGCGGCACCGGTCGCAGCGGGTCGATGTGGAAATCACCCTGCGGACAGTACAGTCCTTCGGGTCGCTGGATGATCAGCTCTTGTGACATCTGGCCGAGGATAGGGTCGACGCTGTCAGCAAGAGGTAGAGCCGGCGAACCGTTGCCAGGTCTTGAGGACGTAAGTATTGTTTTTGGGTAGTTGCTGGTAAATCACAGGCGTACCAAGATGGCAAGAAGCACGAGCGTTTCACTCGGAGAGCATTTCGACCAGTTCATCGCCGGTCGGCTGGCAGAGGGCCGCTATGGCTCGGCAAGCGAAGTCATTCGAGCCGGGCTCAGGCTCTTGGAGGAGCAAGAGCGTCGAGTTCACGCCTTGCGCACGGCGCTGATAGAAGGGGAAGAAAGCGGTTTCGGCGAGTACTCATTGGCCTCGATCCGAGCTGAATTGGACCGCGAAGCGGGTGGCTGAGCTTCGCTTGCGGATTTCTGCGAAGGCTCGGCAAGACCTTGTCAATATCGGGCTATATACGGAGAAGCGCTGGGGGATCGGTAAACGGAATGACTATCTTCGACAGTTGGACTCGGCTCTCCAAGCAATAGGTGAAGACCCAGGAATAGGTCGACGCTGCGACGACGTTCGCGCCGGCTATCGCAAGCTGGCGGAGGGCTCCCACACCATCTATTACCGAATCGGTGACGGTGTTGAGGTCATTCGAATACTCCATCGGCGCATGGACCCGGACACGCAGTTCCCATCCAGTTGAGGAAGTCGGTGCCATCGAACAATCCACATGGCTCCCTGCTATCCTCCCACCCCGCGAGAAATCGGGCCCTAGGGGCCCCGATTCGCTGGTGACTTCGGACTGAGTGAGGCATTGAGGTGAAACACAGCATCAGCCTGGCCCTGTTTCTCGCCGCCCTGTGGTGGGTGCTGTCGGGATTTACCAAGCCGTTGCTGCTCGGCCTGGGCGTGGTCTCGGTGCTGTTCACGGTGCTGCTGGCACGACGGATGCGAGTCATTGATGCCGAGAGCCATCCGCTGCACCTGACCTGGGGACTGATCCGCTATTGGGTGTTCCTGATCAAGGAGATCGTCCTTTCCAATGCCCAGGTGGTGCGCCTGATCCTTAGCCCGAGCGCGAAGATTGCGCCGCACTTCGTCAAGGTGCAGACCAAACAGGAGACCGATTTGGGCCGCACCATATTGGCCAACTCCATAACCCTGACTCCGGGCACCGTGACCGTGTCCATCGATGCTCAGGATCTGCTGGTGCACGCGCTGACCAAAGAGACGGCGCAGGCGGTGATTGAGGGTCAGCTGGACCTGCGCGTGCCGGCCGATGCGGAGCAACCGACATGATGCTGGTCGCAGCTGCGGTGGCGGTGCTGGCGGCGATGGCGCTGGCCCTGGCGCGTTCGCTGATGGGGCCGACAGTCTTCGACAAGATCCTGGCGGTGAACAGCTTCGGCACCAAGACCGTGCTGCTGATCGCGCTGCTGGGAGCCATTGCCGGTCGCGCCGACTATCTCGACGTGGCCTTGCTCTACGCGCTGATCAACTTCATCGCCACGGTGGCGCTAATGAAATACGCCGAATACGGCGGTATGGAAGCCAATGATGAAGGCGAGGGCTAGGCGATGATCTGGAGCGAGGTGGTCGCCGCAATCCTGCTGATCCTGGGTAGCGCGCTGCTGGTGATCGGCGGTGTTGGTCTGCTGCGCTTTCCGCATTTCTATTCCCGCCTCCACGCTGGCGGGGTGATCGATACGCTGGCCGCGGGGCTGTTTCTAGCCGGCTTGGCTTTTCTGTTTGGCCCCACTCTGGGCAGCGTCAAACTCGGCCTGATCTTCGTCTTCCTGCTGTTCACCAGTCCCACCGCCTGCCACGCGCTGGCCCGGGCGGCGCATGTCGCCGGCCTGCGTGAGCCCACCCAGGCCGAGGAGGAGCAACAGTGGCAGAAATAATCGACCTGAGCCTGCTCGCCTTTCTGCTGATCACCGGCATCTACGTGGCGCGCAGCCGCGACCTGCTGGCGGTGATCATGGTCTTCGGCATCTACAGCCTGCTCTCGGCCGGGCTGTTCATGGTCATGGATGCCGCCGATGTGGCCTTCACCGAGGCCGCCGTGGGCGCTGGCGTGTCGACCATCCTGATGCTGATCGCGATGAGTTTTTGCGGTCGCGAGGAAAAGCCCTGCGGGCCGCAACCGCTGGCGCTGGTGCTGGTGCTGATCACCGGTGCGACGCTGGTCTACGGGACCCTGGACATGCCCGAGATCGGCCGCGCCGACAATCCCATCCACAATCACGTTGCGCCGCACTACCTGGAACAGTCCGCCGAGGAGATCGACATTCCCAACGTGGTCACCAGCGTGCTGGCCAGCTATCGCGGCTTCGACACCTTCGGTGAGGTGGTAGTGGTGTTCACCGCCGGACTGGGCGTATGGCTGCTGATTGGCGGCGTGCGGCGCAGGAATCAACGCTGATGCCCAACCACGTCATCCTCCGCGTAGTCGCCAAGGTGCTGATCCCGGTGATCACCCTGTTCGCGCTGTACGTGCAGTTCCACGGCGAATACGGCCCTGGCGGCGGCTTCCAGGCCGGCACCATCATGGCCGCCGGACTGATCCTGCACGTGCTGATTTTTGGCCAGCGGGTGACCCGCAAGATGATCAGTCTGCGCGTACTGCGCATGCTCGGCGCCTGTGGGGTGCTGATCTATGCCAGCGTCGGCGTCACCGCCATGCTCAACGGCGGGCGCTTTCTGGACTACAACGTGCTCGCCGCTACGCCCACCGGCGGCCAGCATCTGGGCATCATCGTGATCGAGTTGGGCGTCGGGCTGACTGTCGCAACCACGCTGCTGGCGTTGATCTATATCTTCATTGAACGCATCCGGAGCTCCGACTGATGATTTCCCTGGGGCTGTACAACTACTGGATCGTGATCGGGCTGATGATGGTCGGCCTGTACGTGATGATTTCCCGCGGCAACCTGATCAAGAAGATCGTCGGTTTGAACATCTTCCAGTCCGCGGTGTTCATCATGTACATCTCCATGGGCGTGGTTGAGGGCGGCGCCGTGCCGATCCTCACCGACGGCGTGACCCGCTATTCCAACCCACTGCCGCACGTGTTGATCCTGACCGCGATCGTGGTCGGGGTGGCGACCACGGCGCTGGGGCTGGCCCTGGTGGTGCGCATCAAGGAAGCCTACGGCAGCGTCGACGAGGACGATCTGCACCGCATGGACAACGACTTCTGATGCGGCGCCCGAGCTTGTCTAGCCCGCGCCAGGATGGATTGAAGAGCAGCTGATGGAACATCTGCAGATCCTCATCGTATTGATCCCGCTGCTGTGCGCGCCGATCTGCGTGCTGCTGCCCGGCGGTCGGTTGCCCTGGGCGCTGGCCACGCTGGCGGCGTGGACCACGCTGGTGTTGGCGCTGCTGCTGCTGGGGCGCATCGAGAGTGAAGGCGTGCTCAGCTATGCGCTGGGCAACTGGGCGCCGCCCATCGGCATCGAGTATCGACTCGATTACGCCAACGGCCTGGTCCAGCTGCTGCTGGCCACGGTGGCCTCGGTGGTGCTGCCCTACAGCTATCGCAGCGCCCGCCGCGAGATCGACAACGACCGCCAGCCCGGCTTCTATGCCGCGCTGATGCTGCTGTTTGCCGGTTTGATGGGGATCACCGCCACCGGCGACGCCTTCAACGTCTTCGTGTTCCTGGAAATCTCCTCGCTGAGCACCTACGCGCTGCTCGCCCTGGGTCGCGACCGGCGCGCGCTGACCAGCGCCTTCCGCTACCTGATCATGGGCACGGTAGGGGCGACCTTCTTCCTGATCGGCGTCGGACTGCTCTATGCGATGACCGGCACGCTGAACATGGCCGACCTGGCCGAGCGCCTGCCGGCGGTGGCCGGCACCCGCACCATGGACACCGCGGTGGCCTTCCTGGTGGTCGGCATTTGTCTGAAGCTGGCGCTGTTCCCACTGCACCTGTGGCTGCCCAACGCCTACACCTACGCGCCCTCGGCGGTCACCGCGATGGTTGCGGCAATCTCCACCAAGGTGATGGTCTATGTGCTGATCCGCTTCCTCTACACCGTGCTCGGCGCCGATTATTCCTTCGGCCAGCTGCCGCTGGCGCAGGTGCTGATGGTGCTGGCGGTGATCGGCATGCTCACCGCCTCTGCGGTGGCGCTCAATCAGCCCAACGCCAAGCGACTGCTGGCCTATTCCTCGATTGCCCAGGTCGGCTACATGGTGCTGGGGCTGTCGCTGGCCTCCACGCTGGGCCTGACCGCCTCGCTGCTGCACATGTTCAACCACGGCTTGATCAAGGGCGCGCTGTTCCTGGCCTTGGGCTGCGTCTTTTTCCGCGTCGGCAGCACCGACGTGGAGCGATTGCGCGGGCTGGGCCGGGCGATGCCCTGGACCATGGCGGCCTTCGTCGCCGGCGGCTTGAGCCTGATCGGGGTGCCGCTGACGGTGGGTTTTGTGAGCAAGTGGTATCTGGTGCTTGCCGCGCTGGATCAAGGCTGGTGGGCGCTGGTGATCGCCATACTGATCAGCTCGCTGCTGTCGGTGGCCTACATCTGGCGCCTGGTCGAGATCGCCTACTTCCAGCCCAGTCCGTCGCGTGACATTACCCGTGAAGCGCCGCTGGCGCTGCTGATACCGACCTGGATCCTGGTCCTGGCCAACTTCTGGTTCGGCATTGACACCCGACTGACCGTGGGCGTGGCCGAACAGGCCGCCGCGGCGCTGCTGGGGGTGGGGCCATGAGCGGTCAGCTGGCTCTGGCGCTGTGCCTGTTGGTTCCGGCCCTGGGCGGGGTGGCCATCGTCGTCCTGGGGCGCAAGCCCAATCTGCGCGAGGCGGCGACGCTGACCACCGCCATTGCGCTGTTCGCCTGCGTGCTCAGCGTGCTGCGCGACGTGGCGGCGGGCGACTGGCAGCGCCTGGTGCTGGCCGAACCGCTGCCCGGATTGCAGCTGGCGCTGCAGCCCGAGCCGCTGGGGATCCTCTTCGCGCTGGTCGCCAGCGGCCTGTGGATCGTCACCACGGTCTATTCCATCGGCTACATGCGGGCCAAGCGCGAGCAGCATCAGACCCGTTTCTACCTGTGCTTCGCGATCGCCCTGATGGGCGCGATGGGGGTGGCGTTTGCGGCCAATCTGCTGACCCTGTTCGTGTTCTACGAGGTGCTGACCCTGTCCACCTATCCACTGGTCTCGCACGCCGGTGATCGACGCGCGATGGAAGGCGCGCGCACCTATCTGGGCATCCTGCTGGGCACCTCCATCGGCCTGCTGCTACCGGCGATCATCTGGACCTATCAGCTCAGCGGCACCTTGGAGTTCACCCCCGGCGGCGTGCTCAGCGGCAACACCACGCCGCTGGAGGCCACTCTGCTGCTGGCCATGTTCGTGCTCGGCATTGGCAAGGCGGCGGTAATGCCGGTGCATCGCTGGCTGCCCGCGGCGATGGTCGCGCCGACCCCGGTCTCGGCCCTGCTGCACGCGGTGGCGGTGGTCAAGGCCGGCGTGTTCAGCGTCATCAAGGTGGTGATCTACATCTTCGGCATCGACTACATGTCGACCATCCCGGCCGAGCGCATCCTGGTCTACGTGGCCGGCTTCACCGTCATCGCCGCCTCCATCGTCGCCCTGCGTCAGGACAACATCAAACGCATGCTGGCCTATTCGACGATCAGCCAGCTGTCCTACATCGTGCTCGCCGCGCTGGTGCTCACCCCGCTGGCGGAGATCGGCGCTGCGGTGCACATTGTCGCCCACGCCTTCGGCAAGATCACCCTGTTCTTCACCGCCGGCGCGATCTACGTTGCTGCGGCCAAGACCCAGGTCTCCCAGCTCAACGGCATCGGTTTCCGCATGCCCTGGACCATGGCCGCCTTTGCGGTGGGCGCGCTGAGCATGATTGGCGTGCCGCCGACCGCCGGCTTCGTTTCCAAGTGGTACATGATTGCCGGCGCCTTCCAGAATGATCTCTACGTGGTGATGGTGGTGCTGACCCTGTCTACGGGATTGAATGCGGCCTATTTCCTACCGGTGATCCACCGCGCCTTCTTCCGCGCCGAGGATCAACCGCCGCGGGTCGAGCACGGCGAGGCGCCGTGGCCGATGGTCGCCGCGCTGGTGCTCACCGCCAGCCTGACCCTGCTGTTCTTCGTCTTCAACGGTCCGGTGGTGGACCTGGAAAAAGTCATCGTCGATCTGCCATGAGCGAACCCGAAGTCCCCATCGCCAAGATTCCCGAAGATCCCGAGCAGCGGGCCTGGTTCTACCGACCCAGCTCAATCCGCAAGCTGTGGATCATCACCTACGTGGTCCTGGGGCTGACCGTGGCCGCCCAGTTCGGCATCCACGTGCACGATCACTTCGGCATCGACGGCTGGTTCGGCTTCAGCGCGGTCTACGGTTTCCTCAGCTGCGTGTCGATGGTGCTGTTCGCCAAGCTGCTGGGCTATTTGATCAAGCGCCCGGACGACTACTACGAGCGCTTCATCGCCGCCGGCAAGGACGCGGAGGATGGCGATGTTTGAACTGGCCTTCCCGCCCGCCTTCATCCTCATCATCGGCGCGCTGCTGATCGCCCTGGCGCGGCCGGGGATGCGCCCGGTGATTGTGCTCGCCGCGCCGCTGCTCACCGCCTATGCGATCTGGCAGCTGCCCGATGGGGTGCTGCTGACCGCGCCTTTCCTCGGCTACCAGATCGAGCTGGTGGAGGCGAGCACCCTGCGCCGCTTGTTTGCCACCATCTTTGCGCTGATGGCGCTGGTCGGCGGCTTGTTCGGGCTGAAACAGGCCAAGTGGTATGAGCTGGCCGCCGGCTACGCCTACGCGGCCGGCGCCATCGGGGTCAGCTTCGCTGGCGATCTGATCACCATGTTCCTGTTCTGGGAATTCATGGCGCTGTTCTCCACGGTGGTGGTGTGGTGCGGTGGCACGGTCGCCGCCAAGCGTGCCGGCGTGCGCTATGCGCTGATGCATCTGATCGGCGGAATCATTCTGAAGATCGGCATCGAAGGGACGATGATCCACACCGGCTCGATCGAGATCACTGCGCTGGCGCTGGACAATTTTGACTCTTGGATGATCCTGATCGGCGTGCTGATCAACGCCGCCGCGCCGCCCTTCTGCGCCTGGCTGGCCGACGCCTATCCCGAAGGTAGCCCCTTCGGTACCGTGTTTTTGTCCGCCTTTACCACCAAGACCTCGGTGCTGGCGCTGATGCTGCTGTTCCCCGGTCAGAGCGTGCTGATCTGGGTCGGTTTGTACATGGTTTTCTACGGCATCATCTGGGCGCTGCTGGAAAACGACATTCGCCGCATTCTGGCCTACTCTATCGTCAACCAGGTCGGCTTCATGGTCTGCGGGGTCGGTATCGGCACCGAGATGGCACTCAACGGCGTCGCCGCACACGCTTTTGCCCACATCATCTACAAGGCCCTGCTGCTGATGAGCGCCGGCGCGGTGATGTATCAGACCGGTCGCCGCAAATGCACCGATCTGGGCGGTCTCTATCAGAGCATGCCGGTGACTGCGGTATGCGGCATCATCGGCGCGCTGGCGATCTCCTCCTTCCCCTTCACCTCCGGCTTCATCAGCAAGTCGCTGATCAGCTCGGCGGCCGCCTATGAGCATCTGACTTGGGTCTGGTACGCGCTCACCGCCGCTTCGGCCGGGGTGTTCCTGCACGCCGGCATCAAATTCCCTTGGTATGTGTTCTTCCAGAAGGACTCCGGACTGCGCCCGGCCGATCCGCCGTGGAACATGCAGGCGGCGATGATCATCTTCGCTGCGGCCTGCATCGTGCTCGGCTGCTTCCCCAATCTGCTTTACCAGTATCTGCCCTATGCGGTCAGCTACGAGCCCTACACCGCCGAGCATCTGCTGACCCAGTTCCAGCTGCTGCTGTTCTCCGGTCTGGCCTTCTTCGTAATGCTGCCGCTGATGAAGCGCACCCTGACCATCAGCCTGGACTACGACTGGTTCTATCGCATCGCCATGGTTCGCGGCGCGCGGGCGATACTGCAGCTGTGGACCTGGCTGCTCGGCCGCGCCGAGGCGCTGTGGGCTCACGCCGGCGCCCCCGTAGCCGCCCGCCTGAAAGGCTGGCACCTCCCCGACGGCCTCCTCGCCCGCACCTGGCCCACTGGCAGCATGACCGTCTGGGTGGTGGTGATCTTGGTGGCTGTGGTGGTGTTGGGGCAGCGTTAGTCGCGAGGGCCCAGGGCTTAGGGCCCAGGGCCCAGAACGCGGGAACCGGCACGCTCTTGCTCTTCTGGGCCCTAAGCCCTTTGCCCGCGACCGCGATGACCCTCGGCGAAGCAAAGGAACGGTTTCAGCGCCGAGGGTCCATAACGCGGGAACCGACACACTGTTGCTTTCCTGGGCCCTAAGCCCTGGGGCCCTGGGCCCTCAGCTTCCCCGCGCCCTTGCACCCCGCCCCCCAATAAGCTCCAATCGACCCCTTCCCTCAATCTACGGAGTACCCGCCATGGGCCTGTTCGATTTCGTCAAATCCGCCGGTGAGAAGGTGTTGGCCACGGCCGGGGGTAGTCCGGGGGCGAAGATTGCCGAGCATTTGCAGGGCAAGGGGCTGAAAACCGACGGGGTCACC